>JAPVWE010000286.1 GCA_028572035.1 Desulfobacteraceae bacterium
GCTTTTACAGAAAAAAGGGGTTATCCAGAGTACAAGACAGGTCCGTTAGACATCTTGGAGATTACCTCGAGGATAGGTAGCGAGCATAAGACATATTTGGTAATAGTCAGGTCAGACGGAACGATCTCATATTCTTTTGTAGATGATTTGCCGGTTGAAGGCCTCACAGTTCGGGAGATTGACGAGAAGCTAACCGAGAGGCTTTCGGCTTTTGTCAGGAAGCCCAGGATCGACATTATAGTCAAAGAGTTTAATAGTAAAAGTGCCTTGGTTATGGGGGAGATAGGCGCTTTAAGGTATGCCTATTATCAGGCTGCAAGTGGAAGATATTTTCTCAAAGGGAAGACAACACTTCTTGATCTTTTGGTCATGGCGGGAGGATATACCAAGGATGCAGATATAAAAAAAATTAAACTTATCAGGGGAGACGAAATTTACTACATAAATCTCTATGACCTCATCTATCGAGGGGAGGTAGAGCAGAATGTAATTATAGATGACGGGGATGTTATTGATGTGCCGGAGCTTCCAGAATATGGTGAGAGGATATATGTATTGGGGGAGGTAAATAGACAAGGTGTTTATTCCCTAGAGGATACCCCTGATCTTCTGGCAGCACTCTCCTTTGCTGGAAGTTATACCAGGACGGCTGTTGAGGAAAATACAATTATCATAAGAGGATACCAACCTGGCAAAAAACCCATGATTCTAACAGCAGACATAAATGCCATCCTCACAAAAGGTGATATAGCGCAAAATATAGCCCTTATGGATGGAGATATTGTCTATCTTCCTCGAAGCACTATAGGTGATATCAATGAGTTTATCATCAACACTGTTCCTCTCCTCGACTATCTCCTGTATCCTGGACAATACAGGGACGCATATGGAAGTTATGAACATCTCAGGTTCAAGGATTAGGTTTTTTTAAATGGCCCAGTACGATATAAATTTGCGAGAATACTGGAGGATTATTAGGAAGAGAAAGATGTTTATCATCTTGATCACGGCTATCTTGATTCTCTTCAGCATTGGCCTGGCCATAATTCGGGCTCCTTCACCCCTTTATGAGGCTACCTCCAGTATTAAATTTGAAAAATCGATTTCCCCTTTAGGGCTATATACCAAAATTTTTTCCTGGGGATCTGGTAGCGAAATAGAGACACAGATGGCAGTTGTAAAAAGTTATCCTGTCTTTGATAAGGTGGCATTAGGCATGGGCATAATTGGCAAAGCAGATGATTCTGATCAAAGACATGGCCAGATAATCTCCAATCTTCAATCCCAGGTAAGGGTCACTCAGGAAGGCTATAGTAATATAGTAAACATTACGGCATCATCTGCCACTCCTGAGTTTGCTGCTACTTTGGCCAATCAGATTGCCCAGGCCTATAAAGAGACACATGCTGATGAGATCAATCAGAGGACTGCTGATGCAATTGAATTCATCAGGGGGCAGCTCCAAGAGGTGGGCGGGCGGCTAAGGGAATCAGAAGAGGAGCTCAGACGATTCAGGGAGCTTAAAGGCATAATCGCTCTCACCTCCCAGAGCTCCAGTCTTTTGTCAAGAGCCGACTCCGTGGAGACCAGATTGGCCGCAACTATAGAGGCAAGAAAAGAGCTCGAGGATGTTATGAAAAGAATAAGAAAGGCTCCCGGCAATCCTCTGGGCTATAGGAGAAGTTTTTCTTCTGAAAAGGCCTCACCCCTTTATCAAAAGCTTAACTCCAGGCTCATTGATCTGATGATAAAGAGGGATACCTTTCTGGTCCGATATACTTCCTCTCATCCGGAAGTCATTGAAATAGAAAAGCAGATTTCAAAAATCACACAAAAAATGATAATCGAATTAGAATCCCTATTAAAGATCGAGGCAGAAAAAGAGAAGGAGCTAAGGAAAAAAAGTGAAATCCTCAAGCAAGAGATTCAATCTCTTCCAGACAAGGGATTGCAACTCACCAGGTTAGAGAGGGATGTAGAACGGTTTAGTGAGACCTATAGTTTCCTTGAATCGAAATATCAGGAGGCCTTGATCCAGGATGCTGAAAAACCAGAGGAAGTTACCATAGTACGGCCAGCCTTTGAGCCATCTCAGCCTATTAATCCTCCCAAAACAGCCTCTTCAGGT
>JAPVWE010000287.1 GCA_028572035.1 Desulfobacteraceae bacterium
GAGGTTTACGAAAGATTGAAATCAGGATCTCATGTGGAATTACAGATAAAAAGAAGTGGTGAGCAGAAAACAATAGATTACAGATTCAAGTGAGAGGCTGATGTATACATCCTATTTTGGTTTTAAAGAGAACCCTTTCAATCTAACGCCAGATCCACGATACCTGTTTCTGAGCCCTCACCACAAGGAGGCCCTCGACCATCTCCTTTACGGAATAAACGAACGAAAGGGCTTTATTGCCATTACCGGGGGCATTGGTACGGGCAAGACTACCCTCTGCCGGGCCCTCCTTGGTCAGTTAGACGACTCTATAAAGAGTGCCCTGATACTCAATTCATTTATCACAGAGAAGGAACTCCTGGAGACAATAAATCAGGAGTTTGGCATTGATCTGGATACGGAGGCCAGCACAAAAAAGCAATATATTGACAGGCTCAATCAGTTCCTCCTTAAGACCTTTAGCCTTGGAGGCAATGCGGTTCTGTTGATAGATGAGGCCCAAAACCTCTCACACACTGTCCTTGAGCAGATAAGGATGCTTTCAAATCTGGAAACGGAAAAAGAGAAACTGATCCAGATTGTTCTTGTGGGCCAATCCGAACTAAAGGAGGTTCTGACCTCCTCCTCGCTGAGGCAGCTCAATGAGAGGATCAATGTTCGCTACGAGTTGAGCCCTCTGGATCGCAAGGATGTGCAGGGCTATGTGGAACATCGATTGGTGGTGGGAGGTGGCAGAGGGAATCTGAAGTTTACAGATGGTGCCCTAAAGGCAATCTATGAATCCTCTCAGGGAAATCCGAGGAGGATCAATACGATTTGTGATAGGGCCCTCCTTGCTGCCTACGCCAGGGATGAATTCACCATATCTAAGGGAACGGTTAGCAAGGCGATTAAGGATATCATGGGCGATGGGGCATCCGAGACAAGAATAATGGATTGGCCACGGAAAAGCGTTAAATTGACAACTGCTTTTATGCTATTATTAATTATCCTGGCAGGCCTTTCCGGATGGGCCTATAGAGGACATATCTTAAATATCTTTTCCCCTAAGGAAGAGGTTTCTGTTCCCATACGCAATGTTAAGGAAAAGATCTCTGTTCCCATACGCAAGAGACAAACAGCAAGTCTATTCCTTGATGAGAAATCAAGTCTCGCAGGGCTCTTCAGGCTTTGCAGGGAAAAGACTGGTAGAAATAATTATACTACAGACAATGTTCATTTAGTTCTGTTTTCATTCGACACAAAAATCGAAAACCATGGTATGTTTAAAAAACCTTTTCGGGTCCTTTTAGATCGCTTTGGATCCTCTCAATCTCCAAAATCCTTATCAACCGATATGGCCTCAAACCCGACCTCATCTATTCGCTATCTCCTGATCCGTGAAGTAACAGCTGATGGTGCCATAGCAGTAGATGCCGAAGGCAACGGTAGGCTGGTTACCAGGGATTTCCTTCAGATCCACTGGGGCCAGAAGGTATCCTGGGTGTATCCCTATGAAAACAGAAATGTCGATCTGGTGAAGGGGATGAGAGGTCAGGGTGTCTTGAAGGTGCAGAAGACACTAAAAAAGATAGAATATCCGGTTGAAATTACAGGGATCTATGATGATTCAACCTTTCGTAATATAATGAAATTCCAGGCATATTTCGGGCTAAAGCCCGATGGGATTGTTGGTCCCCAAACAAAGGCATTATTGTATCAGATGTCGGATTGATATGAGCTATATCCATGAGGCCTTGCAAAAGGCACAGAAAGAGAAGAATACCAAATACCCAAAATACAAAAAAATCTTCTTAGTGCCCAGGGGAAAACCGGGTACTTTTACTGTGAGGCCAATATGGTTGATCTCTCTTTTGGTCATTTTGCTTGCTTTTGCACTCTATTCATGGTTGGATTCCAGAGGTAAAGAGACAACATCGGCCCCTGAGAATTTAAAGCCTGAGGCGAACGCCAGGTCAGAAGTTGTTGTAGATGCAAAAGAACTGTATGACAGGGCAAGACATTTTCACAAAATGGGCCGCCTGAAGGATGCCAGGAGACTCTATCAAAAGGCCCTTATGCTTGATAAAGGCCATGTTCACGCGTTGAATAACCTGGGTGTTATAGGTATTCAGGAGGGGAACT
>JAPVWE010000288.1 GCA_028572035.1 Desulfobacteraceae bacterium
GTCTCCCCAGACCATCATCTTAATCTAGCCAAACTACTTTAAAATGTCAAAGTATTTCAGGCGTGGGGAAAAATAAAAAAGAGGCATAAAAAAGAGGGGTTTCGCCCCTCTTTGACTGTCCTAATAAATGCTCGTGTTGGGCGAAGTTGTTTTAAGATTGCGGGATAGCTGGATCGTTATCTTTTTCGTCTATTTTCTGCCACAAACTTTTCGGAAGCAAGCGAAATACTTCTTCCACGAATCTTTTTCTGTATCCTAGCGTTGAAAAATGAAATGTCACGCAATGGTTGTCTCGCTCCCAATCTCCTTTTTTAGTTCCGCCCCACGGAATTCTTTTATTTCCCGTAGATTGGGCATATTGACTCAATGCTCTCAAGCACTGAAGAACTGCCTCATCATCGGTCTTAATAGTTACACTATAGTGATATTTAGCATGTTGGCTCATATCGTTCTCCTTTATTTGTAATCTATATAAGTTCGCCTATTATATCACCCTATTTTCTATAGTCCTTCAGAATAAGGAGAACTTGCTTGTTCTGGGGAGAATTCGAAGTATCTACCTATATCAGATTCCTCAGCCAGAATTATTCCTCTTTTATCCTCATTTGCTGAGCTTCTGCGTAAGCTGTCTTCACAAATTTGGTTATCTCCTCGAGCTGTTTGTCCTTGTCCAAAGAAAAGAAAAGTCTGTCCTCAAGTTGCAAGCGAAACCAAATAGAATACTTAACCTCTCTCATGGGATAGCTAGGCGTCTCTACAAGCTTTGCGTTGAAGTTTTTCTTATCCTCCATCGAGAATATCACAACTAAAGGGTCACTGTAGAATATGCCACACCAGAATTCTCTATTATCCCCGAGATAAAAACCCCTTGAGTCCAAGGCGACATGTTTTGGAGAGGCCGGATAAAAAGGAATCCCTGCACTCTGGATTGCTACCTCAATCATGTTTATTAGGTTAATCAGGGCAGGCACTCCATTAATATACTCCCAGCTAACTCTCTGAATACTCATCTGTTTCACCTCCAAAAAAGATTTGAATGACTCTATCAGATACACACTAACGGGGTCTTTTGCTCTGTTTCTAACATTCGTCAACCAATTGTGGACTTCAAACCATTGAATGTGCTTGTCAGGTATCCCCTGATGCTCGCTGGAATCAGTGCGAAACCGGGTGAGTAATATCAGCCGCTTTGTAGCAGCGCTCCATGACTCTAATTCTTTCTTATAACGCTTGAGTTGCTCAGGGTCAACAGGGGAATCATGTTTTACTTCAATATATATTCGTTTGTTGGGAGAGGATATCTTTATATCAGGTCTGCCTTGCTCGGTTGTCTCCTGTGTTGAAACGGAAATGGACTCATCGGTGTCGAAAGAAAACTCATTATTCTCCACACAGAGCCGGGTCAAAATCTCAAGACCAATAGGGTGTTCTCGCTCAAGCAAAGAATTGATGACGAAAACAAAGGATTCAGTAAGGTAGTTTTCATCAATTGCTGAGTTATATTTTGCCAATGCCGAAAAGATGTTCTCGTCTACCATAATGTCACTATAGAGATCTGGATACCACTTATCTCCCACGTAGTATTTGCTCATATTATATCACCCCACCCTCCTCACCACCTCCTCCAGTACCTTCTGCCATTCCCCACCCAACCGTTTGGGGTTGAGGCTGAGCTGGGTCAGGCCTATCTTAGTCCTGTCTAAGTGAGGTTTGGTTTTTAATCAAGCAACTCATTGAGACCGGTGTAGCTATTAAGCTGGCGTCGGAGCTGGTAATCAAGTTCGACTATAGCTACCTCAGCCGTGGAAAACACCGTCGCCTCAGCCAGATGACCCCCTCGGCAGATGTCCTGTCCCGAGAGCTGGATGTGTATATGTATAAAGGGGCTATCGTCCTTCAGAGCCACTGAGCCCTGAGCACAGACAATCTCCAGTGGGCCGGGATAGTCTACACTCTCATATTCCCCGGGTAGTCTTATCAGGAAATTGAGCCTAGCTTTTTCTACAGAACCGATGATACTGATAATGACACCTGATGTGAGGGCGTGCTCACGGCAATAGTGGGCTATACTACCAAGTAATTCCTGCCCTGGTTTAACTCTGAATACATGTACCTTTTTG
>JAPVWE010000289.1 GCA_028572035.1 Desulfobacteraceae bacterium
ATTTCCATCTGCTTTCCTCCTTTGCTTAATTAAATTAGGACGCAGATTTTCGCCCTGGCCCAGACCTGGCTTTCGTAAGCCTGAGAATGCTACAAAGTCGTCGCGCCAGGGCGGGCCGATATCCGCAGATAATTATTGTATTAACTCTTGATGGCTTCGTAAAAAGTCGAAAAACCCCCTCTCCCTCGATGGGAGAGGGTTGGGGTGAGGGTGAATAAGGCAGCATTTCAGATACTTACATCCCCCTCCCCTTAATCCCCTCCCACCAGGGGAGGGGAAATGGGACTTCTTACGAGACCATGAACTTTAGGCACTTGAAGAGATGGAAAACTACTATATTGGTATTGACGCTGGTTCCGTAAGTGTAAACGCCGTTGTAATCAACAACAATGGGGAATTGATTTTTGAGTACCCCTACAAGAGGCATTTTGGTGGTGTGGAGGCATCTGTCTTTGAGATCGTCAATGAGCTATCCTCCCGTTTTGCCTTTGAAAAAGTAAAAGCCCTGGCCTTTACCGGAAATCATGGAACGATAATAAGTGATAGGATAGGTGGATTTTATGAGTTTGAGTCTATTGCTCAAATCCTTGGTTCCGTGTTCCTGCAACCAGATGTTCGGACTATTATCAGCATGGGTGGGCAGGATATTGCCTTGTATATTCTCAGTCATCATGGAGGCAAGTGGGAACTTGATGACTTCAACACAAATGGTCCCTGTGCCTCTGGTACAGGGTCCTTTATCGACCAGCAGGCAGAAAGATTGGCATCATCGATCTATGGGAAAGACTTCGACACATCAGAGGCTCATATCTCTAAGATCCTGGAAGATTTCATTACATTAGGTCGTGAAAGCACAAACCCTGCCAGGGTAGCCTGTCGATGCACGGTCTTTACCAAGTCAGATATGATCCACCTCCAGAATAAGGGGGAAAAACTCGCTGATATCATTGGCGGCCTTCATGAAGGCAATACATCCAACTACTTAAGCACCATTGTCTCTAACCGGGTGCTGCCCAAACCTATGCTATTCATTGGTGGGCTAGCAGCTAACGAGCTGCAGGTGAAGGCCTTCAGAGATCATTTTCCTGAACTCATTGTCCCCAAATACTTTACCTCCGTTGGTGCCATAGGAGTTGCCCTTCAGGCCAAAGAATTGGACATAGTCAATAAGCCTGATCTCAATGAACTCAGATCCATGACAGAAAAGGGATCGTTTTCATTCTTGGCAGCCCCGAGATTGGACCTGATCAAGACAGATTTTCCAGCGGATAATCAGGTAAAGAAACAGTCCAAGGCCGGGCGAAAAATCCCTGTACTCCTGGGGATCGATGTAGGCTCAACAACCACCAAATATGCCCTTATGAATCAAGACAGAGAGATTATAGACAAAGAATATCGCCAGACCATGGGCAAACCTATTGAAGTAACCCAGGATCTCCTGAGTATAGTAAAGGATAGACTTGGAGACCGGATAGATATCAAAGGGGTAGCAACAACCGGCTCGGGAAGAATGGTGGTTGGTGATTTCCTTAATGCAGACCTGATTATCGACGAGATCACTGCTCATGCACGGGGTGCTGTTGAGATTGACCCTTCAATAGATACCATATTTGAAATAGGAGGGCAGGATAGCAAGTACATCTCTATATCCAATACACATCCACTCGACTTTGACATGAACAAGGTATGTGCGGCTGGAACAGGGAGCTTTCTGCATGAGCTGGCAAACAAAAACGGTATAAACATTGTTGAAGAATTCCAGAAAATAGCCCTATCCTCGGAGAATCCTATCAAATTGACCGAACGATGCACTGTGTTTATGGAATCTGATCTTGTATCCTATGCGCAAAAAGGCGGTCACAGAAATGATCTTGTCGCCGGCCTCTGTTATGCTATTGTGTACAACTACCTCCATAGGGTAGTGGGAAACAAAAAGAAAGGCAATAGGATCATGTTCCTGGGCGGCCCTTCTCTCAACAAGGCGATAGTAGCCGCGTTTGAGGCAGTCTTGGGAAAAGGCCTTTTGATACCCAAACACAGGGAGGTACTGGGTGGCTTCGGGGCTGCTATCAGTGTGCAGGAAAAGATGGAGAAAGAAAACAAACAGGTATCCGTGT
>JAPVWE010000290.1 GCA_028572035.1 Desulfobacteraceae bacterium
CTAAAATGAAATTTTTATTTCCCTCCTCCATCCATAAAGGTGGGGTTTCAGAGTCCATGATGTCAAACGTTGATGTATCATAGGTATTATATGGTGCTACGACTGGTGCCAAAAGACTGATGACAACCAGAGCTGAGAGGACAATAAAACTGAAAATAGCGATTGGATCACGTTTGAAACTGTAAAGTAGATATGATTTCTTAAATCGATTCCAGGCCTTCATTTTGTTCCTGCAATTCGTACCATGGGGTTAATGGTCCCGTAAATGATATCAACCACTGTATTGACTGTCACAAAAATCGCCCCTACAACAACCAGGTAAGCGACCAAAAGGGCTGTGTCAGAGCGTTCCACAGCCTCTAAAAACATAAAACCCATCCCCTGCCATTGGAAAACGGTTTCCGTAAGAATAGTAAAGGCGAACATAATTCCCAACTGAACACCAAACACAGTTATTACGGGAAGCAGTGTATTTTTAAAGGCATGAATAAACCAGACGCGTTTGTGGTGGAGACCTTTGGCCCATGCAAATTGGATATATTCTGTTTCCAGGACTTCCATCATTTCTGCCCGGATCAGTCGTATAAAAAGCGGCAACATTATTGATGATAGAGATAGGCTGGGTAGAATCAGGTGTTTTATTCCATCCCAGGTCAGGAGACCACTCTCCCACCAGCCTCCTATGTTCACGGTTTCTCCCCTGCCAAAGGATGGTAACCAGTTCAGTTCCACTGCAAAAAGATAGATAAGAGCGATGGCCGTAAGAAATACAGGTATGGCCACTCCAATCGTACTGAATGCCATTGCAAACCGGGAAAGCAATCTTTTTGGAAAAATGGCGCAATAGATACCCGCTGGAATTGAGATGATAATGAGGATAATGGAGGTGACAATCACCAATTCAAGGGTTGCGGGGGCCTTGGATATGATGACTTCGAGGGCCGGTTTCTTGTAGAAAAAAGATAATCCAAGATCACCTTTACATGCATTTTTCACAAAGCGAAAAAATTGAATATAGAAAGGGTCATTTAGGCCCAGTTGATCTCTTATCTCTTCTCGTTCTGCCGGCGTGACTCTTTCACCGACCAGATCTCTGACCGGATCGCCAATACTGAATTGGATAGAAAAACCCACAAGGCTGATCACCAGCATCACAATAATGGATTGAATGATTCGTCTAACTATAAATGCGAACATGGAAGCCCTATTTTATCTCACCTTTTTATGAGATATTTTTATACGATTAATGATGTCTTAGGTCAAGGAGGAAAGGATCTCACTGCATGTATATATCAATTAATATAATTCTGGTAGGAAAATGTATATATAATTTTGGGGCAGATGCGTTACATTCAATAACAACGCTCTGCCCCCTTAAAGATCCATAGTGTAAAAGTGAAGTGTTACTTTATAACAAGATCACCTAAATACGGAAAGTTCATGGTGTTAACGATGTGCTTAATACCTACTTTATTTTTGCCCGCGTAGGAATGATTCTGCCAGTGAAAGGGCACAAAGGCCGCATCATCATATAGGATCTGTTCTATTTCCTGCAGCATGGCCTTTCTCTTTTGCAGATCGGTCTCGGACTGGGCTGCCATGGTCAGCTCATCAATTTTTGGGTTACAGTAATTTCCGCTGTTATATTGCCCGTAACCGGTTTCCTTGTTCGGGCACATTGTCAAAAACTCACTGAAATTACCGGAATCCTCCGTATCTGAGTGCCAGCCGATCAATTGAATATCTGCCACCCGCTTATCATACTCGTCCCAGTACTGGGCCTTGGGCATGGTCTTGAGGCTAACCTTGATTTTAATTTTGGACAGCATGACGACCACGGCCTCCGCGATCTTCTCATCATTCACATAACGGTTATTAGGGGCGATCATAGTGCACTTAAAACCTTTTTCCAGGCCCGCCTCTTTCATAAGGGCCTTTGCCTTTTTCAGATCATAGCGAGGAACCAGAGCCGGATTGTATCCCATATATCCTTTGGGACCCTGCTGACCTGCGGCTGTGGCCGTGCCCTTCATGATCTTTTTGACAATGCCCACATTATTGATGGCATGGACAATGGCCTGTCGCACGCGCACATCCTTG
>JAPVWE010000291.1 GCA_028572035.1 Desulfobacteraceae bacterium
GCTCATTAATGTGCCCCTCATCAAAAAGGGTATTAAAATGTTAGTGCCTTAGTGGCTTAGTGGCTGAAGAGTTACTTTTCAATTTTCAATGGAAGAATGGCATTCTCAGGACAGACCTGTGCGCAAACAGTACAGCCAATACAAAGGTTCTCGTCTATCATAGCCTTACCATCAGCAATATACATTGCCGGACATGCCAGAAGATCAATACAGTCGCGGTGCTGCTTACATTTGTCCTGATTGACATAGAATGGTCTGATCTTTTTTGCCTTCTTAACCACCCTGGCAAACAGCGGGCACAACTCTTGAGATATGATCACCGAGATGCCGTCAAATTCCTTTGATGCCTGTGCTGCCTCAGTACTCTTCTTGACCTGAAGGGGATTAACTACCTGGACATGCTCCACACCACAACCTCTTACCACCGACTCGATAGAAATCTGTTTCGTGTCAACACCCATGGGAGCTGTATCTACACCAGGGTGAGGTTGATGGCCTGTCATGGCAGTCGTCCCATTATCAAGGATTGCCAGGGTAAATCTGTGGTTATTATGAACAGCGTTGATCAGAGCAGGAATACCTGCATGGAAGAAGGTTGAATCCCCTATAAATGAGACGACCTTCTGATCTGTCGCCTTTGCTATACCACAAGAGGAACCGACAGAGGCACCCATACATATGACAATATCAGCCATAGACAAGGGAGGGAGCAAGCCCAAGGTGTAGCAGCCAATATCTGACGGGTAAATAGCATCCGGGCCATAAACCTTTTTTATTGCATAGTACATAGCCCTGTGAGGGCAACCAGCACAGAGATTAGGTGGCCTGCCTGGAAGATCAGGAATACCCGTTACATCTAGCGCCTTTGGGGAGGTGTCAGGCACTTTGAAATAACGGGCAATAGTTTTTCGAACGAGGCCTGGATCAAACTCGTAGAGTCGTGGAAAAAGGCCATCTCCCTTGCCATCAATAGGGATACCGATCCCCTTAGATTGTGCCGTTGACCTGATGTCATTCTCCATTACCGGCTCAAGCTCTTCAACCACAAGGACCTTCTCTACACCGGTGAGGAATTTCCCAATCTTTCTTTTCGGCATGGGATAAGAAAAACCCAGCCTGAGGATAGTCACCTTATCACCGATTCCAAGATCACCAATAGCATCCTGAACATAGTTCATGCTAACGCCATTGGTAACAATACCCCACTTCCCCTTACCAATAATCTGATTATACTCTGAGTTCTCAGATAGCTCTAATGCCTGATCATTTTTTTCTACCAGGATCTTATGCAAATTCCTGGAAACAGCAGGAATTGCCACATAATGAAATGGGTCTTTCTTAAAAAAACCCTTTGATTTGATCGGCTGAATTGTTCCGAATCTGACTACTCCCCTCAGGTGATTCAGCCTGGTTGTGGTCCTCAGGATAACCGGTAACTTTAATTGCTCAGAGAGGCCAAATGCGGCAACCGTCATATCCTTCATCTCCTGGGCGGTTGCTGGCTCTAACATAGGCAGTCCGGAGAGTCTCGCATAGTACCTGTTATCCTGCTCATTCTGACTTGAAAACAAAGATGGATCATCGGCATTCACAATAACCATACCTGCGGTAACACCAAGATAGGCCAGTGTCATGAGGGAGTCAGCGGCAACGTTCATCCCTACGTGTTTCATGGTGCATATGCTTCTTACACCCGAAATGGCAGCACCGGCTGCCACCTCCAATGCTACCTTCTCGTTTGTCGAATACTCAAAGTAGAATCCACCCTCCTTATACATGGCAAAAAAAGTATCCGGTATCTCTGAGGATGGGGTCCCCGGATAACATGTAGCAATGGCAATACCTGCCTCAACAGCACCCCTTGCAATGGCCTCGTTACCCAGTAAGAAGATCTCTTTTCCTGGCGAATCTATGAGTAGTTTATGCATATTCTTACCCTTACTTAAGGTTAATAATATCGTAAGCGTTCACAGGTTCCGGGTTCAACGTTCAGGGTTAGGGACAAGGACAAAATTGAAGACCCGAAGTCCTCGTAAAAAATGCTGGTTTTGCCACATATTTGCCAATGCGCCGCCAACTTTCAGATTGGGAATGACGAA
>JAPVWE010000292.1 GCA_028572035.1 Desulfobacteraceae bacterium
GGTGTTTTTGGGCAGAATATTGTCAGGCAGCCTTCTAAAGGCTTAGACTTTGAAACCATTCTCGCTTATGTGAGAGACATCTTTAACCTATCCAGCTACACTCCAAAACTCCACGAGGCTATCTCAAATATGATGCCTTTCTTTAGGCTCCCTGCGCGTGCTTTAAAGGATGATATGATTCCTGATACATGCTTCAGGGATGAGGATAGGGGGACGTTTGATTTACATGGGGAAAGCCTCTCAGATTTTAGGGAATTAGTTCCCAGGTTAACAGAAAAACACAAGAAATGGATGTCAGGGCAAAGAAGCACACGTAATTTACCATTTTAATCTTAAAAGGTTTTTACAATGGAAAAAGAAATAAGCTGCATCAACTCCAGGGCCATCTTGGATTATATAGGGGAATACAATAATGGTGACTATTCAGGTCTCCTGGGGAACCTTGACCCTGAGATTGATACAATCGCCGACCCGGAAGGCTTTTTGAGGGATCCCAATAATTGGATTTCCTGCACTGTAGCTTCCAAATTATATGAAAGGGCCAGATCGATTTTTCATGACGAAATGGTTGCCTATAAGATAGGAAGATATGCTACTGAAAGCATCTCTCTTGGATATGCCCAGAGCATAATAGTCAAGGCATTCTGGTCAACTAAGCAAGCTGTCAAACATGCGCAAAAAATAAATGATAAATGGAACAGGAACAAGAAAGTAGAACTGGTAGAAATCAAGAGAAACGAGGCGGTTGTCCGTTTACACTGGAACTCTCAGATGGATGTGGCAAAAGACTTTTGTCTCATGAATCAAGGCGTTTATACTTTTCTGCCGGTCATATGGGGAGGGAAGCCCCTCACCTTCAAAGAGAAATGTTGTTATTTTGAAGGCGCCCCCTACTGCGAATACCACTTAAAATGGCCTGCCAGAAACAGATTTTATGAGATTTTTTCCAGGTTTTTCGGATCAAGGCCTGTTCTAATGGAAACAATAAGGGAGATGGAAGAGGGCAAGAAGGTGATTGAGCAAAAATACGAAGAGGTCAATCGCCTCAATGTAGAGCTAAATCAAAAGATCAAACAACTCCTGGCCGTGCAGGAAACTGGAAAGGCAATCCTTTCTGTGCTGGATCTGGGCCAACTCTTAACCGTTATCATGAACATCCTGTCAAGCGTTTGTAAGATTAACCGTGCTACAATCATGCTTGTGAATGAAGAGGAAGGGTATCTTGAGTACATACATGGTGTGGGCTTTGATGGTGAAGTCCCGGAGGAGATCAAAAATTACAGGGTTCCCCTTGGTCGTGTAAGTAACATCCTGGCAAGAGTTACCAATTCGGGACTGCCAGAGTATGTTCCCGAGGTAAGAAGTTCGGGTCTAAGAAAAGAAAACATTATGTTGTCTTATGCACAGCCTACCTCAGTATATGTGCACCCGCTAATAACCAGATCGAAGGTTATTGGGGTCATTGCCACGGATGCTGTTGATGGAGCAAGTGTCCCAAAGGAAACCCGTGAAACACTGGAGATTTTTTCACCGCAGATTGCCATAGCTATTGAAAATGCAAGACTTTACAGCAGGCTGCAAGAGCAGATGATGGAGCTAAGAAGATCCCATGCCCTGTTGAGCAGGGTCGAAAAGTTTTCCTTTTTGGGAAACCTGGCTGCAAGATTGGCCCATGAGATCAAGAATCCCATGACAGCCATAGGAACCTTTATCCAGATGCTCCCTCAGAAATACAATGATAAAGAATTCAGGGAAGATTTCTATAAGATTGCAATGGAGGAGACAAACCGGGTGAATAATCTGATCACAGAACTTCTGGATCTGGTCAAGACGAAAGAACCACACTTTGAGTTAAACGACCTTCATGGACTGATTGATAAGATGATCCTTCTTGTTTCGCCGGAAAGTAAAGCCAAGAAAATTGAGGTTATCCGTCAATTTGATTCTGATATAGGACAGGTGTGGATGGATTCCGAAAAAATGAAACAGGTTATTCTCAATCTCCTTTCCAATGCTGTGGAGTTTACCCCTGAAAAGGGAAGGATCGAGATTTTGACAAGAGAAT
>JAPVWE010000293.1 GCA_028572035.1 Desulfobacteraceae bacterium
GATTCCAAGGGGCTTTGTGGAGCAAACCCCAAATATTTGACCACTGCAGAACACGGTGGAATTTCCTTTGAGATATCGCCTTTCAGAAACACTCATTACCCTATTAACCATCAATGCCTCAACTTTTGAACGTTACCAAAAGATTAAGGGAGTGAATCATGGCTCGTTTGAAAAAAGAAAAGCATATTGGCAAACGATTGAAAGATATTAGGGCTACAAAAGGACTAAGCCTTGATTACCTGGCTAATGAAACCGGTTTCTCTAAAGATTATATCTCTGGTGTAGAGAAAGGGAAGATTATGCCTCCAGTGGCTACTATATTACGGCTTTCGAGGGCCTTAGAAATAGACAGTGGAATCCTCTTGAAAAAAGAGAGGGATGAAGCCGACAAAAGAAAGGCAGAGGGCTTTAGACAAAGAACCGAAGACTACAGCTATCAGACGCTAACACCGGAGGCTGTTCATAAACATCTAAAGGCCTTCAAGGTCTTTATAGATCCGGTTTCCGACCATAAAGGGGTAACCTACCAGCATGAAGGTGAAGAGTTTATTTATGTGCTTAAGGGTAAAGTAGAGGTAACGGTTGGGGATAACAAAACCGTGTTAAACCCAGAGAATTCCTTACATTTTAACTCATCCATTGTTCATAAGCTTAGAAATCTGAGTTCTCAAAAGGCAGAAATGGTGGTTGTGCTCTATGCACCATAATTCATAATTGAAAATTGACAATTGAATATGTCCTATCAGTTAAATGAAGAACAGAAGATGATTCAGGCCATGGTTCGGGACTTAGCTCGGGAGGTGATGCTCCCTACTGCAGCCGAGAGGGACAGTACCAAGGAGTTCCCAGCAGAGAGTGTAAAAAAAATGGGTGAACTTGGGCTGATGGGAATGAGCATTCCACCTGAGTATAACGGAGCAGGTGTAGACACAATAAGCTATAGCCTGGCACTTCAGGAAATAGGATATGCATGTGCATCCACTGCCGTAATTATGTCTGTACATAATAGCGTCTCCTGTGGTCCCATTTATAAGTTCGGCTCTGATTTTCTTAAGGAGAAATATCTAAAACCCTTAGCAGCAGGCCAGCTCCTTGGATGCTTTGCATTGACAGAACCGGGTGCAGGATCTGACCCCGCAAGCCAGAAGTCAACTGCCAAAAGAGACGGAGATAGCTATGTCTTGAATGGGTCAAAGGCCTTCGTCACCAGTGGGAAAAATGCGGATGTTGTTGTGGCCACTGCCTACACAGATAAAAGCAAAAGGCACAGGGGTATAAGTGCCTTTGTGCTGGAGAAGGGACTGCCTGGCTTTATTGTAGGCCCGGAGGAGGATAAGATGGGCCAGAGGGCCTCAGATACCACGAGTCTGGTATTTGAAGACTGTAGGGTCCCTGCCGAGAACCTGCTGGGTGAAGAGGGGGATGGATTTATTATTGCCATGGCCGCCCTGGATGAAGGAAGAATTGGTATAGCCTCTATGTCTGTGGGAATTGCGCAGGCATGTTTGGATGCAGCCATAAGCTATGCAAAAGAAAGAGAGCAATTTGGCAGCCCGATTTCAAAATTTCAAGGGATTCGCTGGATGATAGCTGATATGGCAGTCCAGATCGAGGCAGCACATTTGCTCACATTTAATGCCGCGACTATGAAAGACAGAGGCGAAAGATTTACAGCAGAGGCATCTATGGCAAAGCTGTTTGCATCTGAAATGGTCAATAAGGTTGCATATCAGGCCTTGCAGATCCATGGTGGTTATGGATACAGCAAGGAGTATGCTGTAGAGAGATACTACCGGGATGCCAGGGTTACAACCATCTATGAAGGAACTTCAGAGGTGCAAAGGATTGTCATAGCCAATGATATAATTGGATCTTAATCCTGCAACGCAACCTATCCAATTCTACATAATATGTAATGATTTAGTAACGTTCAAAAGTTGAGGCCTAATTGTTCTTTAGGCCACATGATAAACATTCAATAATATCTATGGTAATGACAATTTCTTCAAGGCGATATCTATAGGGCTCAGATGAAGGTGGTCAAATATTTGGGCTTTAA
>JAPVWE010000294.1 GCA_028572035.1 Desulfobacteraceae bacterium
ATACGGATAGCAAGTCAATTTCTAAACCTGCACCCCTTGCTTCTTCAGCAATAAGCTCAGCCATCTTCTTTGTGGTTCCGCTTCTTGAATAATATACAATCAAGGCCTTCATGTTCACCTCCTAAAATAAAAACATGTGCCCGGCAGGATTCGAACCTGCAACCTTCTTGTCCGCAGCCAAACACTCTATCCAATTGAGCCACGGGCGCTTAATGGGTATGATGTTACCACTGTTTAAATGCGCACTCAAGAAAAATGTCTTCACTCCTTCCTCTTGCCCCTACTCTTTTCGTCTCAACAGGGATTTTTCTGTGAGGAATTAATCTGCACACTTATGATATACTGGATTGGGTGTCATGCAAATTTAAGATCGTTTTAAGTTTATTTAAGTGACATGCTTAATATTTTTTGGAGTAAAAAGGAGAAGAACTTTGTCTAAACTAAAATCAGTGAAACATATCTTTTGGGTCTCACTCTTTATGGTTTCAATCTTGTGTTTGGCTTTTGCTGTTTCTTTTTCAGGTGAGACGGAAGTCAACCAACTCAAAACTGAAGCCTGTACAAGCATTTTAGTCGGAAAGCTTGCTTCAGTTGATGGTTCTACCATGACCTCTCATTCCTGTGACAGTAATACAGACCGAACTTGGATCAATGTAGTCCCCCATAAGCAGTATAAAGCAGGCGAGATGAGTAAGTTATACTTCGAGCCAAAAAGAACCAAAGGTCCGAATGATTCTGACCGTTTGGAAAGAGGAGAGCTTCCACAGGTGAAAGAGACCTTTGCTTTTATAAACACGGCCTATCCTGTGATGAATGAATATCAGCTGGCTATTGGGGAAACTACTTTTGAAGGGAAGCGGGAGCTGAAAAGCGATGAAGGAGTGATCAATTGCCCTGAGCTTTATCGTCTCGTTTTGGAAAGGGCCAAAACCGCACGTGAAGCGATCAAGGTCGCTGATGATCTTACAAAGAAATATGGCTATGTGGATTATGGGGAGTGTTTTACCTTCGCCGATCCACAGGAAACATGGCATTTCGAGATTTTGGGCCCGGGTAAGGGAAAGATAGGCGCTGTGTGGGCAGCCGTACGCATTCCTGATGATCATGTGGGAGTTTCGGCCAATGCCAGCCGTATTCGCCAGATCAACTTGAGTGATCAAGACAATTTCATGGCTTCGGATAATGTGTATTCTTTAGCTGAAGAGTTGGGATGGTGGGATCCTGAAAGCGGGGAGTCTTTTGAATTTTGTTATGCCTATGCCTCCCGTCGAAGCATGGGATCAAGACGCCGCGAGTGGCGGGTATTGAGCCAGGTGGCCCCTTCACTCGATCTAGATCCTAATGGCGAAAATTTTCCCTTTTCGGTGAAAGCTGAAAAGAAATTATCTGTTAAAGATGTTTTGGATATTTTCAGGGATACATACCAAGATACTCCTTATGATATGACTTCGCCTCTGACGACTGTGAATCGTAAAGGAGAGACAGTGAAAAGTCCTGTGGCCAGTCCCTTTCTCAATAGTGATCTGATGTCACTTTTAAAGATCCAGAGGGAAAGGACGATTTGCAGTCCCCGGGCCACATATCTTCAGGTTACGCAGTCCCGCAGTTGGCTTCCGGATGCCATCGGCGGTGTGGTCTGGCTTGGGTATGACAATCCCGCTTCAACACCTCATACACCCTTCTATTGTGGAATCACTCAGATGCCTGAATCATACAGGATTGATGGTCGATGGGGATTCAGGAGAGACTGTGCTTGGTGGGCTTTTAGGAGAGTCTCACAATTGGCGAAATTTCGTTGGCAAGTCATGAGGAAAGACATTGAAAAAGTCTGGATGGGGATTGAGGAGAAAGCATATAAAGATCAGGAGAGTATCGAAGAAGAAGCTTTGCGGTTGTTTAAACAAAGTCCGAAAAATGCCCAGGAATATCTAACAAAGTACTGTCTTGAAGTGGCCAACAGTGCAGTCCAATCCTACTGGAAACTGGGTGATTACCTCTGGGGAAGATATACAAATTTATTTTAGCTCATT
>JAPVWE010000295.1 GCA_028572035.1 Desulfobacteraceae bacterium
ACCCGTTAGCTTGTAGCACACGACATTGCGTCAGAAGTTAGTTCGTTATCTTGATAGTATAAATCCCATTTTTTAGACAGGATAGACGGGATGTTCAGGATATAAAGGAAATCTTGTTAATCGTGTTAATCCTGTCAAAAAAGTTCCGCCGCAGGCGGCTAAGTTCTTGAATGATGATGTCAGTCGTCTGTTGTCAGTTGTCCGTAGTAACAAAATTCCGTATTTTCCTACCATAGGTTTGGGTAAAATAGTTCTTTTACAACGGACCACGGACAACTATCAACGGACAATACTCTTAAATTTAAAAGTGTGGAATCATGGCCCCTCTCGCATCCATAGAGATCGGAAGCAATTCCATAAGGATGTTGATTGCTGAAAAAGGTAACTCAGATACTCCCTTAAAGCCAGTTTTAAGAAGGAGGGCCATCACAAGACTGGGTGAGGACTTCAACAGGGAAGAAATTGGCACAATCAAGCCAGGGCCAATGCTCAGGAGCATAGGTGCACTCAAGGATCTTTTTGGCATTGCCAGCAAATGTGGTGTCTCCTCTCCTATCGTAGTAGCAACAGGAGTGGTTAGAAAGGCAGGCAACAGGAATGATTTTATTGCCATGATTGCTGAAAGGTTGGGTCATACCGTAAAGATTGTCTCCGGCCAGGAGGAAGCTGACCTGACTGTTAGAGGCGTCTTGTCCTCACTGAATCATAGGGGAGAGCCTTTAGTCATCTTTGACCTTGGTGGTGGGAGCACGGAATTTGTCTGGGCCAATAATAGGGAAAGAAAAGCCATA
Organism: Desulfobacteraceae bacterium; assembly: GCA_028572035.1. Classification (GTDB taxonomy): domain Bacteria; phylum Desulfobacterota; class DSM-4660; order Desulfatiglandales; family B25-G16; genus JABXJZ01. The sequence continues at coordinate 792 of JAPVWE010000295.1, forward strand.
TCAATAGAGCTTGGAGCGGTTGTTTTGACAGAGGATTATCTCATTACCGATCCCCCAAAGGATAGGGAGATTTATCACCTTATCAGACATATTGAGGATACATTCAGAATAAGGCTTGATCCCTTGAAAGAGAGAGGAAAAGGAGCGTTTTCCATCATAGGTACAGGAGGAACTATAGTTACCTTGGCCGCAATGATATATGGTATAGCAGAAGATGATTATAATGAGACAAAAATAAACGGGCTTGTAATTAAAAGGAAGGATGTCAGGCTTCTCTTTGAAAAAATGAAAGGGATGACAGGAGCTGAAAGGTTGAATCTTAAAGGCCTTGAAAATGGAAGGGAAGATATTATCTTGGCCGGCAGTCTAATGGTAATGAAAATTATGGATTATTTTGAGAAACATGAGATAATAGTCAGTTATTCTGATTTATTAGAGGGCATCTTAATAAACCATATGGAAGGAGAGAAGAATGGATGATCAATTATTAAAGGAGGGGCTGACCTTTGGTGATCTGCTTTTAGTGCCAAGGGAATCCACTGTCTTGCCCAAAGATGTAGACGTCAAGACAGAGCTTTCCAGAAACATTTCCCTTAACATACCCATTGTCAGTGCAGCAATGGATACGGTTACCGAATCAGAAGCAGCTATAGCATTGGCCAGGCAGGGTGGTTTGGGATTTATACACAAGAATATGACTGTAGAAAGGCAGGCCCTGGAGGTTGAGAAGGTAAAAAAATCGGAAAGCGGCATGATTGTTGATCCTATTACTATTGACCCGGAGCAGAAAATTTTTGAAGTCCTGAACATTATGACCAAATACAGGATATCCGGGGTACCTGTTGTAAAAACGGGGAATCTAGTAGGGATCATAACCAACAGGGACTTACGGTTTGAAACAAACCTGGATATGAAGGTCGGAGATGTGATGACCAAGGATAACCTGGCCACAGTACCTGTCGGGACAACTCTGGAGGAATCAAAGGCGATCTTACATGAAAGGAGGATAGAGAAATTATTGGTTGTTGATAATGCAGGAAAGTTGGAGGGGCTTATAACAATAAAGGATATTGAAAAGATAAAAAAATACCCTCATTCATGCAAGGATCATCTCGGTAGACTACGGGTTGGTGCGGCAGTTGGCGTTGGTCCGGACAGAGAGGAGAGGGTTGAAAGGCTAATAGCAGCAAATGTAGATGTCATAGTTATTGATACTGCCCATG
>JAPVWE010000296.1 GCA_028572035.1 Desulfobacteraceae bacterium
TAGGGCAAAATTATACTTTAAATCACTAAGTCAGATGGGTACATATTCTGCTTGTTATGCCTGCGGTGGGCGGTCTCAGACATATTTGCAGAGCTAAGCTCAGCTTTTTAAAGAAAATATGCAACTCAAATGTTTAGTCTACATAATCTTAATCGGCCTTGTTTTTACCCCCCTCTGAATCTACCCTGCTTTTTAAATGTCTTTATCCATTTTTGCAACCTTAACCTTGCTATCTTCATAAATGATTGGAATTATATTTTCACTCACCTGTATTCCTCCAAAAACTCCTTTTTTATCTGTTCAAGTAAGATAACGATCTCCTTGTCTGTCTTGCGTATTTTTGCCAATCCCTTTTGGAAGGATTGATAGGCTAGAGCCTTCTCTCTGACAGCCGTTAAATCATCCTTTCTTACTATCTTTACTCTTCGCTTAGCCTCCACAGATATAGAAAGGGCAAAAAATGGACCATGCCTTTTGCCTTTCTTACAACAGCAATTTGGTTTACTGCATGTTTTATAAACCTCATAAAGGGAGCCTATGATCATCGGCCTTGGATGAAGTAATTTCTCAATGTAAGTTCCCCTTCTTTTCCTAAGCTGGTATATCTTTTGTCTAATACGGCTTAATTTTTCTCTTGACTTCTTATCTATCATGCATGTATATATAATATATCCATGCAAGAATTACAAGAAAAAAATTTTATAAAATAAAAACTCTTAATTATTTTTTGTAAAACTTACCGGTGGGCTGAATTTCCGTGATAGATAAGGACGGACAATTAACCTGACTTACTCAAAGAAATAGTGTCTGGATTGCAAACATATATGATTTCCTGGCTAAGTCTCTATAAATCCAGGGAATTGAAGGTGGCGAGGAACACAGCGGGAGATGGGCTTGTGTGTCTTCCCCGAGTGTATAGAGGGGTATGCAGTTGGCTATCTGTCTTGGTGAATGCGTTCGTCGATAAGGGCTTCCAATTGCTGTGGATCCCATCCGATGTAAGTACGTTTCTTGTCCACGATGAAGGCCGGAAACCGAAAGAGTCTGTATCGTATCTGCTTCCAGAGACCCAGGGGAGACAGTGCATTAATCACCTGGATCTGAATCCGATGCCGATACAAAGAAGATATCTCCTGGAGCCATTGTGACAGGTAGTCCACAGCCCACTTCCAATCATCAGGATATTCGCTAATACAGGCATTGCGATATTTGCTCTTCAAGCCCCAATAACTGAGGATGAAACTGTATCGCCAAGAACTTATTTCCTCGCTGGAAAGCATGGGAGTAACCACTTCAATGTATATTGGCTTCATCTACAAACCTTCTATTTTATTCCATTCTCCCAGGATGTTTTGGGGGAAACTGAGCGGCCCGCAGATCGGGTGGGCTGAACGCTGACTGAAAAAGCTATGGATGTTTCAGCAGGTTATCCTAATTGTTATGTGGCCTAAATGCCAAATCATATAATTGAAACAGGGCATGTTGTGGCATTTTTCACTTTCGGCCTATTCCCAGCCAACGGTGGAGTCACCTGTCGGTATGGAGCGCAGCGGAATACCGCTCAGGTTGATCCTTTGGTTAGGCAAAAAAGTGCTTTTTAACAAGCTGCTTTCAGGATGTCCCTCTTTAACTAAACCATCGTTGCAATCGGATGCCAATCCCATCCCTCCTCCTTCTGGACGATATGTCCCAAGCCTGGGAAGGGGAAGTGAAAGGCAAGCACTAAGGCGTTCTCGGCCGCGGCCCGGTTGAGAATGCGGCGTCTGGTGACCACGACTTGATCAGGAGCAAAATCGACCGCCGCACACCATTCTGGCTGCTCTAGATGGATGGGATGGAGCACCGTATCGGAGATGTACAGCAGCTGCTCCCTCCCCGATGAAATGACAAGCGCCATATGTCCTGGTGTGTGTCCGGGTGCCGCGATAGCCTGGATGCCGGGCAGGATTTCCCTTTCACGATCAATGAGGTCCAGCCGGTCTTGAATCGGTGGAAGGTTCTTGCG
>JAPVWE010000297.1 GCA_028572035.1 Desulfobacteraceae bacterium
CATGTTGTCAGGAAGTAATAAAAATAGCTGAATTCAATGATAATTTTTCATCATGCTTATTTCCGCTTCCAGCAAGGAGTTGGAGGGACTGCTCTGTATTATTTCCATCAAATTAATATGTTACCTCTGTCGAAAACCCAAGGCGGGGCTAAAATAATTTTCCGTATAATCGCCCTTGACAGTTATGTTCATTTTTTGGAAAAATTACGTTGCATAAAATCTATACCCTCGTTGAATTAGGGCTAGATCATGGAAGTGACAGAATCACGCTAACAGATTGCTGAATTTGAAGTCTGAAGCGTGCCGAGTAGCTGAGGAGGTTGGAACATGTTAGAGAAGAGGATCCCTGGTATTGACCGACGCTCTCAAGAAGATAGACGCAGTGTATATGATCTTGATTACTTCTTTAATGGAGGGGCCGAGAGAAGGGGTTGGATAGAGCGAAGGTCGCAAGCCGAGCGGAGAGTAGGGTGGGAAAGGGTGGATAAGTGGGCCAGTCATCCCATGAGAGACCTAAAGCATCAAATGTAGCGTCTTTATTTTCTCTACCTTTTCTATTGCCATTTTTTCGCAGCGGCTTATCCTACCCACATAGCTCTCGGCACCTTCGACAACACTAGTGTCTGCCAGTGTAGCGCAGAAGTAAAGATCACTGCCATGACACCTGAACAATAGGAGGCCGAAAAATTAAAGAATACTGTTTGCTCCAATAGAATTAGATTGAGTGCGAGTATTGCATCTGGCAAGAACTGAAGTCGAAAGTCTTGAACTGCAGACAGGAATCACTATTGGGAGCGAATAGAAATTGTGGACGGCAAAGAGATTTCTGCTGGGTAGCGATGGTTTAGGTGCCGTGCTCTAAGGAGAGGAAAAGATGGAGACGAGGTATAAGGCTCTCAAAAAGTTGAAAGACGCCCTTGATAAAGGGGAGATTAAGTTGAATCCAGAAAGCGGTGATTGTCTTACGTTAGAAAGTGATATTGCCTGTTTTTATGTTGACGATGAGTGTGTTTTTAGAAAGCACCCATCCGATCTTCTTGAGGAGGCGTTGGATTTGTTGGGCATCCCCTGGCAGATTGCTTAAACTGCGATTCCGGCTACATTACTCACCTCCGCCTCATCGAAGGAATCAGAGAAATGGCCACCTCAACTTCTATTCAAAAAACGCCTGACCCCTTTCCACAAGCATTACCTGTCCTGAGCTCAGTCGAAGGAATCCGCTCACCGCCCACCCTTTGAAACGGATGGAGGCAGTCAAAGGGAAAAGATGGCCGATAGTTATTCAACTTAGCCTGCCCAGTTAAATTGTCATTGATTTTATTTAACCGGGGTCAACAACGTCCCGATCCTCACGTCACAGTAGGAAAAAAGAAAATATGGAACCAATGTTGTTTTTTATCTGGTATATATAGACAAAATATATATTTTTTAGCTAAATTATAAAAAACAGTTGACAAATATAACTATACATGTATAATTTAATATAAATGGAGTACGATTAAAATCTGGGGGATGGGTTTGGTCACAATCCCGTTGTTGATAAACTTTCGGATCTTCCCTCCCTGGGTTGCCCTGGGCGCTTTTCATTCCGTGTGCTCCGAGCGGTACTTGAATCCCTCCGGGGTGTAAAATTTCTTGGGGATTTGAGGGCACCTCCTTAAAAGGCCTGGCCTACACCATCGGAGCTAAGCCAGGCCACTTAAACAAAGAACTTAGTTCGCTTCGCTCACAATTGGAATATTGGAATTATGGAATAATGCCTGCCCGCCGGCCGGCAGGCGGGGGTTATGGGAAAATGGAAAAATGGGTGAACTTGTCTTGGACAAGGTGAGGGACTGGCAAAATTCCTGTTGACAGGGAGGCTAATCAATGAGTAACCTCCTTATCTAAACCAACATTCCCTGGCCCAGACCTGACTTTCAAGGCGTAAGCTCTACAGGCTTAGCTTACAAGATATTATAGCGATAACGTCCTTTTCCAGGCAAGTCGCATAG
>JAPVWE010000298.1 GCA_028572035.1 Desulfobacteraceae bacterium
TGTGTAAGCCCCTGACTTCGGACGGCAAAGGCGGTCATCAATGGCATGACAGGCACCCTGTCCGGCTTCTCAAGGGCCACCACCGCGTCAAATCGCTCTTGTCTCGACATGGTCTCTGGAATCATCATGTTTCTCCTCTCCACAACTAAGCCCTTCGGTTCATAACTTCGATTACGAACTTATTTAGACTTCGGCTGGGCTCCCTTCGGTCTGCCCTCGGCCATGAGCTCGGGCCGAATGGAGCTCAGGGTCCAAGACAGTCGAAGTCCTCAGGACTTAGTGCTGAGTGAGCAATTGCTCCGAGCTAACTCGTTAAAATACGTCACTGTATTTGCGAATCGAAGCACTAAAGAGAAAAAAATGAAGGCCGAAGCTCAATATCAAATTGAACGCAGTTTATCAAGCCATGGATAAGGGTGTCAATTCAATTGATTATTTGAATTAGGACCCAGATTTTCGCCGATATCCGCAGATAATTATTTTATTAGTTCTTTATATTTAAAATCTTTACAATCCGCGTTCATCTGCGTCCAAAAAGGAAATTCCTATGCAATGAACTTATAAAAGCCTGCGGTTAAAGCATCATCCCAAAAATGTATTGCAAAAAAATAAAATCTGAGTTATTGCCAATAAACGGATAGGTTTCTTCTTTTATGAGAGAACGAGAAAGAAAGGAGGTGAAAAGGTATCAATTTAAGGAGGCGTCTAATTCATCCCTAAACAAATATAAGGAGGCGTAAGAAATGAAAAAAAATTGTCTTTTGAGATTGGCAGGGTTGTTATTAGTGGCATTGTTTATTGGCAGTCTGCTGCCGGTATCCTCGATGGCTGCCCCCATAAAACTAAGCTATGCAAACTTTCCACCAGCCCCTACATTTCCATGCGTTCAAATGGAGAGATGGAAAAAAGAGGTTGAGAAAAAGACCGGTGGTAAGGTTGTAATAGACACCTACCCTGGTGGAACCTTACTTGGCGCAAAGAATATGATGGATGGGGTTATTGCAGGACAGGCGGATATTGGCAATTTGTGTATGGCCTATCAGCCCGGTAGGTTCATAGTGACTAATGCTACTGCCTTACCCGTTGGCTTTCCAAATGCAACAGTGGCCAGCTTGACTCTATGGGATCTCTATAGAAAACATAATCCCAAGGCCTTTGCAAAGGTTAAGGTCCTAACCATGTTTACCTGTGCACCTGCAAACATCTATGCCAAAGTGCCGGTAAGAAACTTAGAAGCCCTTAAGGGTCTGGAACTGAGGGCCTCTGGAGGTGTTGCCCAGGTCTTGAACGCATTAGGTGCAACTCCGGTTGCCATGCCCCAGTCAGAGACCCCTGAAGCCCTTCAAAAGGGAGTTGTGAAGGGTGCAGTATCCTCCCTTGAGACCCTCATGGACTTTAAATACGCAGAGACTTGCAAGTATGTAACGATATTCAATGGACCAGTTTATCCTTTTGCTGTTGTAATGAACATGGAAAAATGGAACTCCTTACCAGAAGATGTACAGGCGGTTATGGATGGTTTGGGAACAGAACAGGCCTGGTGGACAGGCAACTATATGGATAAACATGTGGATAAATCCGTTGAATGGTCTAAGAAGAATCATAATATTGAGATTATTAAATTATCCAAGAAAGAGCTGGCCAAGTGGAACAAACTGGTCAAACCTCTAATAAAGAAATGGATTACACGGGCAAAGGCCAAGGGATTGCCAGCGAGAGCTATTGTACGAGATATAAGAGTAGCCAAAGACTATCATTCTCGATTCTAATTGATAGTCTGGTTGAATAGTCAAATGGTTGAGTGGTTGGGTGGCGTTACCCCCTCAACGACTCAACCAATCGATTGGAAAACGGATATGGAACTCCTGGATAAGATAAGCCGTGTTTTGACCGAGATACTTATCTGGATAGCTGGCATCTTCCTGCTCGCAATGATCCTTTTGACCTGCGGAAACATATTCCTCCGCCTCGTCTGGACACCAGTCAGGGGTACT
>JAPVWE010000299.1 GCA_028572035.1 Desulfobacteraceae bacterium
CGATCTGTGCCCGGATCTGTTTGACCCTGCCCTCCAGATCACTCCGACTTCCGCCGCCATCCACGATCGTTGTATTGTCCTTATCAATTGTGATTGTTTTGGCCGTACCGAGATCGTTCAAGGTAATATTTTCCAACTTCAGACCCAGGTCCTCTGATATTACTTTGCCGCCGGTTAGGATGGCAATATCCTCTAACATTGCCTTTCTCCGGTCACCAAACCCAGGGGCCTTTACTGCCGAACACTGCAGGGTCCCTCTCAACCTGTTGACCACTAATGTGGCAAGGGCCTCGCCTTCCACGTCTTCGGCAACAATCAGGAGTGGCTTTCCCATCTTGGCAATCTGCTCCAGGATAGGAACCAGGTCCTTCATGGTGCTTATCTTTTTTTCATGAAGCAAAACATAAGGCTCTGTTAAACCGCATATCATCTTTTCCGCGTCGGTGACAAAGTAAGGAGAGAGGTAGCCGCGATCAAACTGCATACCTTCAACCACTTCCAGGGTGGTATCCATGCTTTTTGCTTCCTCCACCGTAATGACACCTTCTTTGCCAACCTTGTTCATGGACTCGGCAATGATGTTCCCGATGGTTGCGTCATTGTTGGCTGATATGGTTCCCACCTGGGCGATCTCTTCCTGGTCCTTGGTAGGTTTGGATATCTTTTTCAGCTCGGCCACTGCGAGCTCTGTGGCCTTCTCAATTCCCCTTTTAATGGCCATGGGATTGACTCCAGCCGCCACCAGCTTTGAGCCGTCCCTGTACATTGCCTGTGCCAGGACCGTGGCTGTGGTTGTACCGTCTCCGGCTACGTCAGATGTTTTGGATGCAACCTCCTTGACCATCTGAGCACCCATATTTTCAAATTTATCTTCCAGCTCAATTTCCTTGGCTACTGTAACACCGTCTTTTGTGATATTGGGTGCGCCAAAGGATTTATCCAGAATGACATTCCTGCCCTTTGGTCCCAATGTGATCTTGACTGCGTCGGCAAGGGTGTTGACACCCCTGAGTAGTGATTCCCTGGCCTTTGCATCGTATCTAATCTCTTTTGCCATATTTATAATCCTCCCTCATTTTTTGATTGTGGTTAATTAAAAAGCCCCAGAATACGTTTATTCTACGATTGCGATGATATCATCTTCTCTCATGATTAGGTGTTCATCACCCTCTATGTTGATCTCTGTTCCTGCATATTTTCCAAACAAGATCTTATCGCCTTCCTTGACTTCAAGAGGCTGCTGGTTCCCATTGTCCAGTATTTTGCCTTTGCCAACGGCCATGACTTTACCCTCTACGGGTTTCTCCTTTGCCGTATCAGGGATAATAATACCACCCTTTGTTTTCTCTTCTTCTTCCACCCTTTTTACAATTACACGGTCATGCAATGGTCTTACTTTCATCTTAACTATCTCCTTCCAATATGAATAATTTATGGTTCAACTTCATTTGATTTCTGAAAATACCTCTTCTCACCTCCTTTGGATTACATATATCTCCATCCTCCTTTCTGGGGATGTTAATTATTAGATTCAGATAAAGAAAACCTCCCTTTTTACCCGGTTTTGAAAAGAGAGGGATAAAGACGTAACAGATGAAAAATAAGGACAACCTGTCAAATGTCAAGGGGCGTTAAAAAAAATGTTAAAAGATCTTAGTAGATCTGATTGAGACTCCTGCCTAAGGCCGCAATGAGATTTGCCGGCGCACATTTTATGGGCATTGCAAATCGAGATCAATTTATATTATAAAGTTGATTAATCGGCCTAAACCACTACCTCGGGTAGTGGTACCATAATAAGGTTCTACCAGTTGAGTAATTACTTGGCCATAAGTGATCTAAAGTGACTAAAGTGAACTAAAGTGCCTAAAGTTCAAGGTAATATTTAATCTTTTCAAATTGTCTAAAATTCTCGATCAAGGTCTTGGCTGAGCCAACTGTTACTGTGCCTCTTGGCAGGCAAGACGGTCGAATTCTTTGACTACATATT
>JAPVWE010000300.1 GCA_028572035.1 Desulfobacteraceae bacterium
GACAGAAACCGCATCTTCCTCCTTTTATATTGTTACTCATTACCATAAAATGAATACGATGAATCAGTCTCGCCTTGCACTGTGGGCAGTAGGTACTATTGCCCTCATGTCCGGGAAGGTTGCCGATATAGACGTATTTCAGACCTACTTTTTGAGCGGTTCTTCTTGCAGCCTCTAAGGTCTTTACTGGTGTATAGGGTAAATTAGTCAACTTATAGGCCGGGGAGAATCGAGTAAAATGCAAGGGAACATCTTCCCCCAGGCTGTCTCTAATCCAGTTACACATCTCCTTTATCGTACCCAGATCATCGTTTAGAGTTGGGATAATCAAATTTACGATCTCCAGATGCACCCTTTCTTCTATGATAATCTTCAGGGTCTTAAGCACGGGCTCAAGTTTAGCAGAGGAGATCTTTCTATAAAACTTCTTATCAAATGCCTTCAGGTCAACTGTAACCCCGTCCATATATTCAAGTAATGCCCTTAAAGGTTCAGGCCTCATGGCCCCGTTAGTATGAAAGAGATTCTTGATGCCCTTAGTCCGAGCTAATTTTGCGATATCATACATATATTCATAGAAGATGGTGGGTTCATTTATGCTGTGTGAAATAGACTTACACCCTTGTCTTTGTGTCTCTTGGACTATTTCTTCTGGTGAGTAATTCTTGCTTCTTAGCCCTTCCGGGCTTTGGGTAGTGATATGCCAGTTATGACAGTGCCGGCATCTAAAATTACAACTGGCGGTGTAAACACAGAGATTGCGGTGTCCGGGAAGCATATGATACATAGGTTCCAGTTCAATGGGGTCAATTTGAAGACCACCAGGCCTTCCATAGACCAGACTGTATAGTTTGCCCCCTCTATTTTCCCTCACCCGGCAGAAACTACGCCCACCTTCAGCAATAATACACTTTCTAAAGCAGAGCTGGCACCAGACCTTTCTGTCCTCTAACTTTTTGTAATGCCTGGCCTCTTTTGCATGTGATAGAGCATAGGCAGGGAATATCCTGCCCAAACGGTCAAGTCCCAGGAGGGAGGCACCAAAAACAAGGCTGCTAAGGATAGATTTTCTACAGAAATCTCTCCGGTTCATCTTAATTCCTTATTCAGGAGACCTGAGACAAGAAGTATAAGGAGGCTAATCATTTTAAGAATGACTACTGCTGTGCATGTTTGAACCAGTCCTAAAACCGGAAAAAGTAACACCCCTCCAAGCAGTCCTCCTATCCATCCGCCGGCAAGATCAGCTCCATAAAGTAGACCGGCGGTACCACTCAGATCGGGAGAGCGCTTTAAATATATCTTGATAGCCAAAGGAAACTGGGCACCAATGAGAAGACCGGAAAGAAAGGAGAGCGCAAGAAAGATCACCCGGAAAAGAGAGAATATTGCTGGACGGTCTAAGTAAGGGGAAAAGAAAAGAAATATCGCCGGGAGGACCCCAGAAAAGACAATTATGACCAGCTCTAAACCCATAAAGAAGGCAAAATCCCTCTTAATCCTTTCCAAAAGGGAGGTCATAGTTAGACTTCCCGCTGCTATCCCCACCATAAAGGCGGCCATTAAAAGTCCTATCTGGTGGAAGACATATCCGTAAAACGCCTGAAAGGTATAGATTAATGCCAAGTCAAATACCATACCGGCAAAACCGGAGGCCATAATGGCAAGAGGGATACTTAGCTTTGTAAGTATTGCCGGACTCTTAAAGCAGATGGTCAAAAAGATCAGGGCAAATATAGAAAGGGGGATAATCAATAGCCTCAAATTTACATATTCAAACCATTTAAACAGCCAATTCATACGGGGAGAAAAGAGAGAATTCCAATGTGTGAGGCTATAGAACATCCCCACGGGAGAGAAATCCTGATTGATCTTCTTGGTGGCACCTTTCAGGGAAGTAAAGAACCAATCCACCCACCTGGAAGCTAATTTGTACTTTATATGAGACGGTGTCAAAAGGCTTACCTCAAGTCTACGTTCATTTAGTC
>JAPVWE010000301.1 GCA_028572035.1 Desulfobacteraceae bacterium
TGAAGAGACGTCGTAATCCCGGATAATAATTCAACTGCATCCAACTTAAGGCAGGAGGATTGACAAAACTTTGATGAACCATGATCCGTATCCGGGTCCGGCCATTTAGCTGCTCAAAGGTCACTGTGCCGTCATCATAGACTGCAGAGTTATTGTCGCTAGAAACCGTTCTCCAGATTATTTTTTGAAGGCCTTTCCTGTACTCGATCCATTCGATTTTAGTAACGTCTATATTGCTTCCATTGAGGAGCACGGATGTGTTTGGCTGACACAAGAATACGGTTCGCTCAAGCTGATGAATACACCTTCCTTTGGAGTCGAACTTTATCTGGACAGTCCGTCCACCGATGTAATCATTTATGTAGGTTACTGCTTTACAAATGTCCACTTTGCTTACAAACTCCTCAAAGGGAAAATCCACATCTCGCTCCAGATAATACAAGATGGCTCCATCCACAAAGGTGTGACACGAGGCATTTTTTATGGGGATTGAGTTGATGATTTCCTCAAGGGGCCTCATATGTGCGGGTAATCCTTTGTAATCTTGTTCTTTAAATTGATTTGGAGCCACATTGATCGGAAGCTCCTTGCGTCTCAATTGCTTTTGGTTGATAAGTGTTCTCCATACCCTCTTCATGAAAAAGACCCAGACAAAGAAGTAATTCATATAAATGATTAACCACAGAAAAACCGGATTTCGGTCTACCCTTGCCCAATACGGAGAGATGATTAGGTTAACCCACTTGTCCAGGTTCTTTTTCCAGGGAAACAATTCGCTGTCAACAATAAAAGAAGCAGGCCAAAACACACGGGTAATCGCCTCGGCTTCATCGAGACGCAAAAACGAATCGGAGATCAATGGGTGAACATTTTTCCAGCCCTTATAGGGTGTCAAACTCCCTATCACCTGGTAATTATCAGGCAATCCGACATGCTCTAATGCCTTTCTATTCAGCGGCGATAGGTAAGGGTCAATTCCCATCTTTATTGCCCCTGCCCAGTCCACAAGAATAGCGTCATGACCTGCGATTATGGTCTCTGTTTTGATGGCATTGAGCACTTGTGAGCCGACATTGCCGTGATTGCTGACATATGCGTCAATTATATTGAAATGGACCGGAAATTGCTGATGCAGTTCCAAGCAGACATCCCAACCCTTCAAACGGCTATGGTAATGGAGATGTTTATCGTCCAACGGAACGGCACCCAGCAGATTCTTAAGGCAGAGGGTGTAGAAGTACTCTTCATGGGTCTTGTTTTTTGCAAAATTGATTCGGAAATCAGCCTCCTGCCAGACCTTGGAAATAGGGATGCCGGAAAGAGAATACTCTGGTGGAAAATCCCATGGAATTCCATCACGGGCAAGATCAAGGACCTGATATTTTCTGCCTTTGGGGGTTGTGAACTTATACCCTACCGCCCGTGCAATGTTGGGAATTTCCCGGTTGTGTAGCCATTTAAAGAATGTATTTTGTGCTTCCCCGAGTACAACATTGATGTAACCAAGATCATGGAGGCAATCCACGAGATATTCCACTAATTCGGGATCGGTTGAAGTGACTTGCTCTTTGAAGAACATGGATAAATTGGGCTTGATGACAATAAGGAATTTCGCTTTGGGCTTTTTACTTTTGCTCATTGCTGTTTCAAGTAAATCTACAAACTGAGCCTTCTCAAGGGCAGCATCTAACAGACCAAATTTACTGCGATTTTCTCCTGTCTCTATTACAACAACTTCTCTATTCATTCTAGTCTCTCCTTTCAGCAGAGTTTTCTATTCACAGCGAACACCTTCCTGTTGCTGGCTTTAAGTCGCCTATGGTTTTCTTCGTAATAATTCAGCCACAAAGTCACGAAGACACTAAGATTACAATATATTTCATTTAATACCGCTTTTTAAATGGTATGCGCTGCATCTACAGTTTTTCAGCTATTGATTCTTCTCTTTTTGGTAAAGTTTTATCATTCATATCCCTTCTTTGTGCCTT
>JAPVWE010000302.1 GCA_028572035.1 Desulfobacteraceae bacterium
ACCTGCAAGAAAAGTTCTTCGGCCAATTTCTTCATTTTTGTCAGACTGAATTTAGAGAGAGGAACAATTACAGCACCTGGTGAGAAGGTTTTTTCCTCAGCTCTGAATGATTCTCTTGCCCACATCACATCTGCTCCTTCCTTTAAAAGACGATTGATGGCAATAACACTATTATTTGTCTTATAAGGGATAACATAGGCGTAATGACCGGAGCCTGAAATCTTAGCCTTTGGCGGGGAAGCCATTTTAATTCTTTTAACCTTGATATCTAGTGGCGTATTCATTGTAAAGGTCTTCACACCCATCTGGAGAGGAAGAGTCCAGCCCAGTACATCGTAGGTACGAAGCGGAGGCACTTTGAGCTTAATAGGCTCCACAATGCTTTGCCACAGGGAAGGATATCGTCTCAAATCAGGATAGATTTGAATTTCAAAAAGTGTTTTAAGGAACCGGCCGAAAGGCTGGCTGGTCGGTAGGATATATGTTCCCTTGGGATGACTGACTCCATCTGCTTGAAATGAGCTTTCCGCTTGATAGACTTCAAGATCAAGCGTAATTAATTTGTTTATCAATTGAACAGCCGCAGGAGAGTCCCTCTGCTCTAAAGGTATTATCCATCCATAAGGAGGCTCTTTCTGGTATCGTTCCATGGTTTCTTTACCCATAGCATATTTTGCATAGAGCAATTCTTCCCGGTGTTTAGCTGCAAGGTCCAATACGGCCTTAGAAGCTGTCAGGCAGTACTCCACAGCGTCTCTCAGGTGCCACCATCCTCCTTCCCAGGGATTAGTAAAAAACAAGGAAATAGTGAAATCTTTATATTCTTCAGGAAAATCGCTTACCGTATAGAAATAAGGTGTTGCATAGCTGTAGAGAAATGTTTCTGAAAACGTAGATATGATATTGTGAAAATCGCAGACTTGGGTGACATAGCCTGGATACCAGGTGTCAAACAGGAATCGAGATATAACCCCTTGTTTACCTTCTGATTCGAAAGCCAGGGCAATTGCGGTTCCGATAAAATTCTGCCAGCGCAGAAGCAGGGGATGAAGATTCGGATTTGTAGGTTCGCAATCGGGAGGAACAAAAATGAGAGAAGGGAAGGGTGAAGTCTGATGGTGGTTGTAAAAGATGTGAGGATACCATTCATGATTGACCACCTGGTTAATATTCTGCATTTCAGGAACACTTAGCATAAAAGAGTCGCGGTTATTATCGTGACCGATATATTTTTGATAAAGCCATGGCAGGCGACTGGTCTCATAAGGTGTTCCGAGGTTGCTCTTGTACCATTCGGCAACCATATCCATTCCGTCAGGATTGGGTAAAACCAGCATGGCGATCACTTCATCTAAAATCTTTTTTATCTTCTGCGAGTCGTCTGTGAGCAAATCATAGGTGAGCTGAATAATATGTTGGGCAGGAGCAACTTCCGTTGCATGAAGTCCACCATCGATCCATACAATGGCTTTTCCTTCTGAGGCAAGGCTCCCAGCTTCCTCATCCGCTAATCCTCTTACCAAAGAAAGGCGTTTCGAGAGCTCTTTATAATGATCCAATTTGGCCATGTTCTCTTCTGAAGAAATGACAGCTAATATCATAGTCTTTCCCTCAGAAGATTTTCCATATTCAAAAAGTTTAATCTTTCCTGAGAGCTTTTCTAACTTTTTCCAGTAACCGACAGCTTGCTCGTAGTTAATTAGATGAAAATCAGCACCGGCTTGAAAGCCAAAGAATTCCTCTGGAGGAGGGATCTTCTGGGCAATGCCTATAGAAGGTGATAAAAGCAAAACAAAAGAAAAAATTGCTGAAATGAATAAATATTTTTTTAAATAAGTGGTTTTCATTGGTTTTCCTTTCTTAACATAAACTAAAAATAAGCCCAAATAATTGGCATTGTCCCCAAGTGACGGGATACAGTAAAGTGCATTTCCAATTACTATTGTCCTTGCGAGGAGCGAAGAGAGATTCCTCCC
>JAPVWE010000303.1 GCA_028572035.1 Desulfobacteraceae bacterium
CCAATAATTTCCCCTTTGTAAGGGCCTTGGCATAATCTTTAAAGGTAAGTTTATATTCCACTATGTCCTCCTTTACCCTGTTAGAAAGAAGCCCTCGCCCCTTAGGGGCAATGAAAAAAACAATAAGTTTGAGATAGACAGTAAACGCCTAAGCCTCGTTTACATCTTCTAACAGGGTTTACCAACCTTTCTGCATGATCAGGGTGCAAATTATACCATCTCCTCCAAGGGTATCTGTCAGGCCGATCTTGACTCCCTCAACCTGCCTCTCCCCACACTCGCCTCTCAGTTGATGATATATCTCGGTTACTTGAGATGCACCGGTTGCACCAATTGGGTGCCCTTTTGACTTTAAACCACCGGATACATTTATGGGGATTTTACCCCCGATCTTAGTCTCACCCTTTTCCCAGGCCTCACCTGACATGCCAAATTCAAAAAAGCCCAGGCCTTCCGCAGCGATCAGACTTGCTATAGAAAAACAATCATGAAGCTCACACACATCAATATCCGCAGGGCCTATACCTGCCATATCATAAGCCTGTTTAGCAGATTCTTCTCTGGCCTTCAGCCTGGGAAGATGATCCTTTTGGGAACTAAGCTTACCTGATGAGGCCTGACCGATACCAGTGATATAGACAGGTTTATCAGTGATCTCTTTTGCCCTTTCCTCAGATACAAGTACGACAGCGGAAGCCCCATCTGAAAAAGGACAACAGTCCAGTAACTGTAATGGTGTGGTAACCATAAAACCACTTAAAACCTTATCTACGGTTATTTCCTTTTGGAACTGGGCCTTTGGATTAAACACTCCATAATAGTGAGATTGCACGGAAACCTGAGCCATCTGCTCCTTCAGTTTTTCAAGAGGAATACCGTATCTCTTTGCGTAAAGATGGGTTAGCATGGCAAACATTGCGGGAAAGGTTAATCCAGCCGGATATTCATAATGACTGTCTGTAAACATCGAAAATGTTCTCGTTGCCAGGGCGGTCCCCATACTCGCTGCCCTCTCAACACCTCCGGCAAGCACAACATCATAGTAGCCTGATGCAACCCAGATAAACGCATCTCTGACAGCCAGGGATGATGAGGCGCATGCACCTTCAAATCGTGTGGCCGGGATATGAAAGGCCCCGATGTCATTGGCTGCATAGGATTGCAGCATGGCCTGTCCCTCGGTAAAGTCACCGAGGCAATTGCCAAGATAAAGGGCCTGGATATCTTTGGACCCTAAATTGGCCTCATTAATCGCATCCATGGCTGCTTCTGAAAAGAGCTCTATAGAGGTTTTCTCAGTTTCAAAGGTAAATGGTGTATGTCCTGTTCCTACTATTGCTACCTTTCTCAATTTTTGTTTCCTCCTTTGAAAAAAGATTCTACCGGAACATATCAAATAAGCCGATACATGACAACCCCTATCAGACAAAAGAGGTGTTTTTCTCTATGCAGGATAGAATTTTAGACACGTGCTCTTACAATTCAGGTAAGAATATGGTACATGCTTGAAATACATAAAACCCAATAAAACAGTTAACCAGATGCAAATATCAAGCTTTGTTGAGCACATAAAAAAATCAGAGGATCTTGGTTCTCAGATCGTCTTTCATCGCTATCTTCCTTCCCAAGATCCCAAATACGATCAAAGCCAGATCTTCTCATCAGACATCCTACATCTCCTGAGAAGATCTAGAACCGAAAAACTTTACGCTCACCAGATCGAGGCCATTAAGAAATTAAAAGAGGGTAAAGACATATTAGTATCTACACCCACTGCAAGCGGCAAGAGCCTTATCTATAATCTTCCGGTCATCGAGAGGATTTTAAAAGAACCAGCAATAAGGGCCCTTTACATCTTTCCTCTTAAGGCCTTAGAGCAGGATCAGCTGAAAAATCTATATGATTTTATTTCTGGGATACAGAAAGACCGGATTAGTGCAACCATTTATGATGGAGATACCTCAACAGGCGA
>JAPVWE010000304.1 GCA_028572035.1 Desulfobacteraceae bacterium
AGGCCAGTGGCAGGAATGGTTGTAAGCCCCTTCGGATGTAGGCGCATCATTAATGGCGAGGAAAGGTCCCCACATTCGGGTGTTGATCTCAAGGCAGAAGAAGGTACCCTGGTCAAGACCACCAATAGAGGAAAAGTGGCCCTGGTGGCAGATCACTTTTTTAGCGGTTTGAGTGTCTTCATCGATCATGGGGGAGGTATTCAAAGTATGTACTTCCATCTCAGTCAGGTTTTTGTGCAGGTTGGTCAGATGGTGGAAAAAGGGGCAACTGTGGGACTATCCGGTTCATCGGGAAGGGTAACCGGACCCCATCTCCATTTTGGCATCAGGCTTAACGGGGAAAGGGTTAACCCTATTAACCTCATTGAGATAAGCAGGAGATTGGGACTATAATGAAAGAGAAAAGATTTGAAGATGCCATGAGAGAACTGGAGGATATTGTAAAGCGCCTGGAGAGTGGCGACCTACCCCTGGAGGAATCACTTAAGATCTTTGAGGACGGGGTAGCTTTGTCACGATATTGTTTTAATAAATTAGAAGAGGCAGAAAAAAGGGTCTCCATCCTGGTTAAAGACGAGGGCGGCATTAAAAGAGAGCCATTTGAGCATGAGGCGGCTGAAGGTGTCAAAGAGGATTAAAGACTACCTTGAGGAAAGAAAAATCCTTGTAGACAAGGCACTAAAAAAATTCATGCCCGAACCATCCGGTCTGGCAGGTGATGTTATCAGGGCAATGAATTACACGCTGTTTGCCGGAGGAAAGAGGATCAGGCCAGTTCTATGTATAGCCGGTTCAGAGGCAGTCGGAGGGTCTGCTGATGATGTTGTGCCTGTTGCCTGTGCAATCGAACTCATTCATGCCTACTCTCTGATTCATGACGATCTTCCGGCCATGGATAACGATGATTTCAGAAGGGGCAAACCCACAAATCATAAGGTATTCGGGGAGGCGGTAGCCCTTCTGGCAGGGGATGGTCTGCTGACCCTGGCATTCAACCTCATGGCAAGCCATGGGGTAGAAGAAAAGGGTGAGAAAACAGCACTGCTGAGGGTGATTGATTTGATTGCCTCAGCCGCTGGCTACAAAGGTATGGTAGGTGGTCAGGTGGTGGATATCAGCTACGAAGGCAAGGATCCAGATCCCACGGTGGTGGACTATATTCATACACACAAAACAGGGGCCCTGATAGCTGCCTCAGTTACAGCGGGAACAATTCTGGCAGGAGGCAGTGAGGAAGAGGTACAATCTATTAACAGATATGGGCAACAAATAGGACTGGCCTTTCAGATTGCCGATGATATCTTAAATATAGAAGGGGACAGGAATGTTATAGGTAAGGGGACAGGCAGTGATAAGGTGAGGGGAAAGATTACTTATCCGTCTGTCTTCGGAATCACTGAGTCAAGGAATATTCAGAGGAAATTAGTTGACCATGCCATAGAGTCCCTCAATAGATTCGATCAAAGGGCAGAACCATTAAGAGACCTAGCCCGGTACATTATTAACAGGAAGACATAGGGACTGTAAGCAGTAGGGAGTAGGCAGTAGGCAGTTGAATGAAAGAATTGAGGTTATGGAATAATAACTTTAGGCACTTTAAACTTTAGCTCACTTTAGGCACTTGAAAAATGGAACAGGGGAATAAAAATACCAGATCAACAAGGAGGACCCTTGATCACATTAACAGCCCTGCCGATTTGAAGGGCTTAGAATTGGCCGATTTAGAAATCCTGGCAAGTGAGATACGGGACCTTATTATAGAAACAGTCTCACGAAATGGAGGGCATTTAGCCCCATGCCTGGGCGTGGTGGAGTTATCTATTGCACTGCACTATGTCTTTGATGCACCAAGGGATAAGATTATCTGGGATGTTGGCCACCAGGCATATGCCCATAAGATTATCACAGGCAGGAGGGACAAATTCCATACCTTAAGAAAATATGAAGGGATAAGTGGATTTCCCAGGAGA
>JAPVWE010000305.1 GCA_028572035.1 Desulfobacteraceae bacterium
AGCACTCCTGCAAAACGTGCTCCTACTAATGCCAAAATCCCTAGGATTCCCGTATCAATCGCCCCAAATACGATATCTGCACCAGTCGATCTTATCGTCCTACCGAAGATTCTTAATGGAATCCATGGAACAAGTCCTAAAAGAATTATAATAGGACCAATTAATTTTGTATGAAAGATGGTAAATGAGACAACACTAATTACTACGATGTGGAGTGAACCCCACAGATTGCACAGAATGTGTTAGAGTATTTAGACAGGATCATCACCCTGGAAGGGGAGAAAGGATCATGTCATGAAATACAGAAGGTTCACCCAAAATTTAAAAAGATCACTTATCGAGCAACTACTCAGTGAAACAGCTACTCCTTTAGAACTCTGCAGACGCTATAATGTCTCATCAGGTCAACTCTACACCTGGAAGAGACAGTATGCTGAGGGTAAGCTGGATCCTGAACCCTCAAGAGAGGCTGAGCTCGCTGCCAGAGTTCGGGAGTTGGAGCGTCTGCTCGGCAAGGTCACCCTTGAAAACGAGTTCCTAAAAAAAGCCGTACGGAACAGCCTCAGACAAGCCGAGAGAAAAGAGAGTTCATTGCCGAAAATCGCCCCCTTGTCCAAAGCATTCAAAGGGGGTGTGAACTGATGGACCTACCACGGAGAACGTACTATTATGAGCCAAGGCATACACCCTGCGAGAAAGCCCTCATAGATCGTATTGGCGATCTATGCTTGGAGTTCCCTGGCTATGGATACCGAAGGGTTACCAAACAGCTCCACCGTGAGGGATGGATCGTCAACCACAAGAAGGTAGCTCGGATCATGCGGGAGAACAACTGGTCGTGTCGGCCGAGAAAGAAAAGATGGATTGTCACAACAAACAGTAACCATGGCTTGCAAATCTATCCAAACCTGATTAAAGGACTGAGCATACGTGCTCTCAACCAGCTCTGGCTAGCCGATATCACCTACATCCGGATCCTGACATGCTTTGTCTATCTCGCAGTTATGCTGGATGCTTTTTCACGGAGAGCTATTGGGTATGCCTTATCAACAACTATCGATACCCGGCTTACCCTTGATGCCCTGGGTATGGCCATAGCCAGTAGACAACCAGCGTCAGGTTGTATCCACCATTCAGACCGCGCTGTCCAGTACGCTTCTGGTGACTATGTCAAAGAGCTTATGGCTCATGGTTTTCACATCAGCATGAGCAGCAAAGGCAATCCCTATGAGAATGCCTATGTTGAGAGTTTCATAAAAACCCTTAAGTCCGAGGAGGTCCATCTGTGGGAATACCGAACTCTGGAAGATGTTCACCACCGGATTCCCTATTTTATCGAGGATGTGTATAACCAAAAACGATTACACTCTTCTCTTGGCTATAGGCCTCCTTGTGAGTTTGAAGCTATGGCAGTTTTAACCCAAAACCCCTGTCAAAGTGCTCTAATTGCATCGCCTTAACGTGGGCAGTCTGTGGGGGTCAGTCCACTCTTCTCACTTTTCATTTTTCCCATCATGGAGCAGTAGTCAAAGACATTACTCATGTCTCCACAACGCTCGCTCATTTTTTCAAACATTTCCTGACAATCTCCAAAAGGAAAAACAGAACCTGTTTCTTTAGATTTACCACCGTCTTTTGTTTTTTCTTTGATAGCCATGATAACCCTCCTTTATATCTATTTATCGGTTCTAAAGTTTGACGTCATTGTAAAAAATTGAAATCAGACGGCAAAGAAAAAAGATCCAGATGCAAGGCGCGCAAATCCTGAGGAATGAGGCGTACATAAAAGTACGCTGCAGTGACGAAGGATAAAGCGGAACACAGCAGATGGACTTTTTACGAAGCCGTCAATCTTGGCTTCACAAAGGGAAATGGGAAAGGAATTTTAGCGGAATATTAGGGCCGAAAAGATTTCCCCTGCAAGGGTTTATCTTAAGAGGCGAGACCTAAAACATCTGATATAAGAGGT
>JAPVWE010000306.1 GCA_028572035.1 Desulfobacteraceae bacterium
CAGGGCAAAATCTATCGATATTCCTTGATGTTAGGCTGTGTACCAGAGTGCCAGTAATGTGTCAAGACGGTATTATTAGGTAGAAAAAACGGATGGAAAATACCAATTATTGGAGAGACAATAGGTAGGATCTGAGGTTTCCCTTGTTTTTCTCTATGCCAAGTTTCTTCCTCATGTTTTTTCTGTGAGTCTCAATCGTCCGAGGGGATAAACCCATGACTTCTCCTATCTCTTTGGTGGTCTTGGCCTCCTTTATAAGATGTGCCACCCGGATCTCTGTGGGAGTAAGGTTTATATATTTAGTGGATAAGTTGCGCATAAATGGGGAGATAATGTCATTGACATTTGACTCAAGGATATGTATATAGGACAGTTGTTTGGGATCCAATGGGGTCTTTTTCACCTTTTCCAGAAAAGGGACAACCAGCTCCTTCACGTTCACTAACACCTTCTCTTCAAGCTCTGTCTTATCTGCATCCCTTCTTTCAAGCAAAACCCTCAGGGCCGTATTCATTTCCTCAAGGCTGTTGGTTTTGATCTCTAACTCTGTCTCTCTTTCCCTCAGGGCTTGCTCTGCCTTTGCTTGGGCAGTGATATCCTGGTAGGTGAGAAAATGCCTTCCATCGCTGGAGATTACATTCCTGAAATGGATGATCTTATCCTGGCCGTCCTTACATCTCACCTTAAAGATGTTCGGCTCAATCTGTCCACCGTCAAAATCTTCTGCAAAATACTGGTTCCACACGGATATAACCATGTCTCTGTATTCTTTATCGGGATAGGCCTTTTCAAACCAGATGTATTTATCTGGAATATCTTCGCTGGTGTAGTCAAAGATCTCTATAAATCTTGGGTTCAAATACTCAAAGGTTTTATCTGGTCTCATAATGGATAGCCCATAGGGGGCAGCCTCAGCAAATGTTCTGAATCTTTCCTCGCTAACTCTCAGTGACTCCTCCGCCCTCTTGTGCTCATTGATATCTACGATGTTTCCCATTATAGCCGGTTTTCCTCTATATTCGATGCGCACTGCTATCGTTGCGCACCAAACGGCCTCCCCATCCTTTCTGAGTCTCTTAACCTCATAGCGCTGGGGGGCAGGTTCTCCATTCAGTCTTTTTGATCCTATTTGTTTTACACGTGTTCTTTCATCAGGATGGATTAATGTCAAGTAGTGCTCTCCAAGCAATTCATCAGGTTTATAGCCATGGATTTGTGCAAATCTATCATTGACAAACACACACTTTCCATCCTGGTGGATGTAGATGCCGGTGAGGGAGCTTTCTGTTAGTGTTTTGTACTTCTCTTCAGATTCTCGCAGTGCTTCCTCTGCCTGCTTGTGATCGCTGATGTCTGTGGTAATTAATGTCGCAGCAACAACCCGGCCACTGTGCCTGATAGGCCCTACTTGAGTCTCATACCATGCAATGTGATAACCGTCGGGTCCAATTCCTCTAACTACATAGCTACTGGGCTCACCAGTCTTAAAAACTCCTTTAATGGTTTCTCTTGCTGTGTTCTGATACTCGGGCTCTATATACTTGTAGACGCTCTGCCCGATCGCCTCTTTTGCGCTAATACCTGGCACACCCCGATTGATAAACTGAATTTTGCCATTACGGTTGACGTTTATAATGAAACCAGGGGCGTTCTCTACCAGTGAACGCCACTTCTCCTCACTCACCCGCAGTGCTTCCTTGGCCCGGTTGCGCTTAACGGTTTCTTTCTCTAACTCCTTGACCCTTTTCTCTAATTCTTCATAGGTTGGTTTTCTGGCCATTAGAATATCCTCCCATTGACCTGTATCTATCACAGAGTTTTTAGCGCGGGGATAAGCCCTTCATTCCTCAGGATAAACTCAGCAAACTGAGCTCTGGCCTAAGGATGAATCCCATAGTGTTGAAATTTTGGTCAAAGCCGAAGACTTCCTTAACATCGGCATGGCTTGCTATTACAAAACTGG
>JAPVWE010000307.1 GCA_028572035.1 Desulfobacteraceae bacterium
GAATTCATCAGGGTGCCAGGGATTAATGTTGACCGGGGGGTATTCCTTTTACCTGATGAAATCTCCTATGAAGAGGGAACGTTTATTGAGCCATTGGCCTGTGTTCTGAGGGGTCAAAAGACTGCTCACCTCCAGCCAGGGCAGACAGTTTTCATAATAGGGGGAGGGATTGCAGGATTGCTCCATCTCAAGCTGGCAAGGGCCCTGGGAGCAAGCTCTGTGGTGGTAACTGACATACATAAAAAGCGACTGGTATTCGCAGAACGATTTGGGGCAAAGGCTGCTTTTCTGACTGATGATACTATTCCTGAGCATCTCAAAGAGGCCAACAATGGACGTCTGGCTAACATGGTAATAGTTGCTACTGGGGTAGTGGAGGCAGTTCATATGGCCTGGAAAACGGTTGATAGAGGAGGAACTGTTCTTATGTTTGCCCCTACAGAGCCCGGTATCGATATTGCCTTGCCCTTATATGATATCTGGCACGACGGGATAACAATTACCACATCCTATGGGGGCTCTCCCTCAGATATAAGTGAGGCAATCGAGTTGATCAGGTCAAAGAATATTATTGTAAAGGATATGATAACCCATCGTTTTCCACTCGCCAAAGCAGGGGAAGGATTCTCCCTTGTTGAAAAGGCACAGGACTCAATCAAGGTAATCATGGAGCCATGATCTCTTCTTTCTTTTATCATAGGGACAAATAGGACTTTTGTTACCGCCTTTTATACTATCATTCCTTTTTTTGAAGAACTAGTTCCTGTATACCTCCATCTTGTCCTACAGGAACAATCATTCTTCCACCACCAGTAAGCCCATCACTAAATTGTGCAAAAAATGGGTAGCAAAAATACAGAGAAATATGCTATTTGAGATTATAGTAATCTTTAGATAGGATTATTCTCTATTATTTTTTCGGATAATTAACTACTATCTACAGAGTGAGTTTTATTCTCTATGGGCTATACGGCATATTTTCGCCTCTATGAAGAGCTGAATGATTATCTACCTGCTGAAAAACGAAAAAGAGCTTTCAGCCTATCCCTACAAGGTCCAACTACCATACAAGAGGCCATTTGCTCCCTGGGGGTGCCACCTGAAGAGGTTGATCTTGTTCTTGTCAATGGTGAATCAGTTCCTTTCAACCACATTATCTGCGAGGGGGATAGGATCAGCATATACCCTATTTTTGAGTCCTTAGATATTAGTAACGTAACAAGACTCAGAGACAAACCGCTAATTACATTGGTTAAAGAATCAAAAAACTCAAATCCTGAAAGGAGATAAAAATGGTCAAAAAAAAGATCGATGAAGCAATAAGGCAAAAGGTTATGGAAGCCCATGCAAATGGACTCCCCATGAGAAAGGTAGCCAAAGAATGTGGAGTAAGTCTCTCAAGCGTTCATAGAATAGTCAGAGAGAAAGGCCCACAAAAGGTTAGGAAAGAGATGATTAAAAAGGAGGGCAAAGCAGAGAGGCAAAAGAGGATAGAGGAGCTTGAAAGAAGAATAGCTGAACTGGAAAAGAAGATCCTTGACCTAGATGCCAGGAAAAGCTCATGGAGAAAATAATAAAACACCCAACAATCTTCATTCACGGGCAAGAAAGCAGCAGCCAGGGAACAAAAGGTCTCTTTTTTAGAGACCTTTTTCCGGAGATGATCATCCCAGACTTTGTGGGTGATGTATCAACCAGGATGTCGAAACTGAACAAGATCCTTCTCGATAAAAGAGGGGTAGTTATGATAGGCTCTTCTCTGGGGGGGCTGATGGCTGCCTTATATACGTTCCAAAATCAGGATAGGATAAAAAAACTCATTCTCCTTGCCCCGGCCCTTAACCTCCCAGAACTCAACCCATATCTGTCAGAAAAGCTCACACTTCCTGTTTATGTCTTTCATGGAAAAGAGGACGAACTTATTCCCCCAAAGCTGATTCAGAATATTGCCAAAAA
>JAPVWE010000308.1 GCA_028572035.1 Desulfobacteraceae bacterium
TGGAGTGTGTCTTCAAAGGCACTCAGATTGAAACCCCCCTGGGATGAAAAAAGAGGATACTGTCTGATCTTTGCTCCATGAAGAACCGTAAATACCAGGTTGTAGTTTCCCCAGATCTTATCCGGGAGGATGATAACATCGTTTTCCTCAATCCACATCTCAGCAGTAACAGAGAGGCCGTGGGTTATGGCATTGGTTACGATTGGAAGGCTTATTTCCTTGCCAGCAAGGGAAGGGTTTTTACTGAACATCAGCTGTCGCCAGGTGTTTCGCAGCTCAGGTTTACCAAAAGACGGTGCATAATTGAGTGATTGATTAGGGGGTAGGTTTATGTATGACATAATTGAAGGAAGATGCATAGGCACCCCGTTTTCTGTTGCAATACCTATGGTAGCATTATACTTAGATGCCTTTTCCTTGGCCTCGGCGCCTTGAGATAGGATTCCTTTAGGAAAGTAAAGGTTTTTTCCTTTACTGGAAAGCATATCATAGGTATTGGGATTGGCATCTTGAATAATCTCATTTAGTTCCTGGGCAATCGGGTTCATGTTTATTCTCCTCTTTTTCATTTTTTATAAAGGGCCACAGCCCCATATCCAACCACTCTCCCCTTTTCTCGGTAGCCATGAATAGCCACATCCCCGCTATTTGCATAATGAAGTATCTTTACCCCATTTCCTCCGAGTTGCTTCACCGTCATCATTACTGTTACCACTGAACTCAATCCGCACAGGGTAGTAGAAAGGTTTGGTATTCCTTTAGCAAGAGATTCGGCCTCTGAATTGAACACAAGCTCCGGGTCAAATCTCTCTATCAAAGAAAGGGTTTTTCTATCAACCCTGTTTGCGTTAGCATAGTTTGGAAAATGGGACATGTCAGAGGATGCCACAAAAAGGACATTTCTTTTTCCCACTATCTTTGAAAGGGCCTTACTGATTCTTACACAATCAGTTAAGGACGGGACACCCATTACAATGGGAACAATGTCGAAATTTTTCAAAACCCGTTGTAGAAAGGGGATCTGTGTCTCTACAGAGTGTTCCCTGATATGGGCATCCTTAACAAAATGAAAGGGTTCTCCTATGCTTAGCAGGTCATTGACTATTTCCTTATTGACAGTAACCTTTCCCAGAGGGGTTGCATAGACATCCCAGTTACCCACCGATGCTCCCCTAAGGTAGACACGATGGCTTGGACCGATGATTATTACTGTATCATAATTTCTATCCTTAACTTGTCTGTAAGAATATGCAGCTACCTGACCGGAGTAGACATATCCTGCATGGGCCGCGATAAGGCCCAGGATCTTTCCCTCCATTTGTTCTTGCTTGACATTTAAAAGAAAAGTATCGACTGTTTTTCTTAGCTCTTCTCGGTTCTTAGGGTAGAAAGAACCGGCTACCGCAGGTTTTCTTATTCGTTCTTTTGCAATGGCATGGGAACAAAGAGCACCCATTATTGAAAAAAACACAAAAATAGCAGGCCAAATCTTCAAACAAAGAAACCCTAAATCTCTTTTTCTGTTTTCTTTATTCATTGATTCTCCTTTTAATGTCTGTTCCTCCTTCCGGCCTATTTTTTGATTCATGCTATGAGATTACTTTGAAAATGTCAACACCACTATCTTATGGGCTGGACAAAATGATAGCAAAAATAGGTATATAATATACTTTAACTTTTATCAGGAATTTATTAATTTCTTTTAACTTGATAGTATAGGAATTTCCTTTTTGGACGCAGATGAATCCGCCAGAGGCGGATGAACGCAGGTTGTAAAGATAAATATAAAGAGCTAATAGAATAATTACCTGCCCGCCATGCGAGCGCGCAAGGCGAGGCGGGCGGGTCTGCGGATATCGGCGAAAATCTGCGTCCTAATTTAATGAAAATGATAGAGAGTAAGATTGATGGTCTTGCAAAAAGTCCTTTCACCGGTCATTGCGAGGAGTGAA
>JAPVWE010000309.1 GCA_028572035.1 Desulfobacteraceae bacterium
ATTTGCCGCCCCCATGCAAAATCCCTTAATTGTGAGAATAAGATAAATGGAGAGAGATACTGATGACATATATCGCTTTCTCTTTAAGACCACTAATTCTCTATACGTTTACTGAAGAAAAAGCAAATGCTAATCTCCGAGAGAACAGCAGGGCTAAGTCATAGTGTAAGCTAACCTATTGATCCTTTAGCTAATTGCTGGGTATGTGTATCTTTTTTTTGTTATGTCCTATATGGGCCTTTGCAAGGTCGTTTTCAAAATGGTTTATTGCGCCGTAACCCTTAGAATAATACGCTCAGTCTATATAAACCATTTTGAAACGACCACTAATCCAGACTATATGAGAGGGCATAATCAAAAAAAAGATACACATACCCTGGACTTTGACGTTATCCTGAGTAAGCGTGGGAAACAATAGGGGTTAATGGGGATTTAGTGGAGTGACTCTTGTTCAGCCAGTTTCTCTTTACATTTGGCTATGTAGATAAGTGCTTTCCCATATTGGCCGAGATCAGGGTACTGGGTGATAACATACTCAAAACGCCTCAGTGCTGCCAGATAGTGACCGGCCTTGAAATAGAAATGACCAACGTAAAATTCATATTCCGCCAGGTTAATAAGACATTCTCTGATTTTTCTCTGGGCCTGTAAGGAAAATGAATCAGTCGGAAACTCTCTCCTCAGCCTTTCAAATTCTTTTAAGGCCTTTTTTGTACTGGTCTGATCCCGTTCAATGCTATTCATCCTGAGGAAGTTACACATACCTTGCTGGTAGACAACGTAGGGAATAGATTTGTTCTTTGGATGAAGCTTTTCAAATTCTCTATATACCTCCAAGGCCTCCTCAAACTCCTTCTTTTTAAAAAGGGCGTCTGCCAATTTTAATTCCGCCTGAACAGCCAATTTACTGTAAGGGTACCTGTCTTTTAGTTTTTGAAAGGATTCCACTGCCTCAGTGTAATCGCCATCATCAAACGCTGAAAGACCTTCGCTCATCAGTTCTTCCGGCGATTTCTCGGGCTCCTCTCCTCTAAACCCAGAGCAACCAGTACATAAGACAATCACAAGCAGAATTAGAATAAACCTTTTGACTATACGGGCCACTCTTTAACTCATCCCCATTTCTATCTTTTGTAAGTCTATTGAATCAGCTTAACCATGGCCTTTTCAATATTCGCCTTTCCTACAGCCCCCACAATGGTATCTGCCAATTCCCCATTCTTAAAAAGGAGTATTGTAGGGATTGACCTAATAGCATAGCGATTAGGGGTCATCGCGTTTTCATCAACATTCATCTTGGCTGTCTTAAACCGTCCGTCATATTCCTGAGCAAGTTCCTCTATCCAGGGACCGGTAATAAGGCATGGCTGACACCATGGGGCCCAAAAATCAACCATGGTAGGTAAGTCAGATTTGATGATTTCATCCTCAAAATTGCTGTCATTTACCTCTAAGACTTCGCTCACCTTCATTCCTCCTTTTTCTCCTGATTTTTCTTAATGCAACCTAATATTAACCTCCCACTTTGTCAACCAGGAAGTTCCTTTTTGGACGCAGATGAACGCAGATTGTCAAGATTTTAGTTTTAAACATGAAGAACTAATAAAATAACTACCTGCCCGCCATGCGAGTTCCGGAATTCGGAAACTCGCCTGAGCGAGAGCGATGGCGGGCAGGTCTATCCTTTGTGTCTTGGTGACTTGGTGGCTACCTGAACAGTCACAATAATTGACCAAATAACTAACCAGGCTTACCTTCCATCCCAGCGCTGGATCAAAAGGCTCTTGGTGGCCTCAAATTGGACACACACCTCTTCAATAAACTCTTCTGACTCCTTTATGGACATCCTGTCCGTTTTTATAACAAAGGAAAGGGTCTTACTGAGGTATATAGGGATAAGGGAGTCCAAAAGTTCATCAAATCTCCACAACTTATCCCTGCAAGCAATAG
>JAPVWE010000310.1 GCA_028572035.1 Desulfobacteraceae bacterium
TATAATCAGCTGCACCCAGTTCAAATCCCCTTTTTTCATCTTCGGGACTGCTCCTGAATGTTAAGAATATCACAGGTGTTTCAATACCTTTTTGATTATTCATCTCCAGTAGTTTAAAACCGTCCAGATTTGGCATGTTTATATCGGAAAGGATGAGATCACACTGAGCTTCTCCCATGCGCAGCAGAGCATCAATCCCGTCTTCTGCAGCTATTACTGTGTAACCACTATTTTCCAGGAGCCGGGATATCAGAACTCGGCTGACTTTATCATCCTCGACAATGAGAATTCGCTTTTTGTCCTCTCTCTTTTCTTCGAGAGGCCGAGTTCTTGGAACAATTATCTCTGGTGTGACTTTTTGGAAATCTACTTCCTCCACTAAAACCTTTTCGTAAACATCTCGCGGGGAAAAAATTAAGTTTTTTACTTTTTCGAGAGCATGATGGCAGATCAAGTAATCTCCTCTTTTCCGGGCAAAAGATCTTATTTCTGAAATTGGAATATTGGAACGAACCATTTCGGAGATTTCCGCATCAAAATTTAAAATTTCATAAATCCCTTCACGTCCATGATAACCGGTGTTATTGCATTTAGGACAACCAACAGGGTGCGCAACCTTTAGAGGAATTTCATCAGTGAATGATGAGAGCATCTCCTCATCTTCCCGGGATATCGGCACAATTTTTTTGCAGTGCGGACAGAGCTTCTTCAGCAATCTCTGAGCTACAGCTCCTAGGAGGGAATCTGCCATTGTTCCTCTGTCAATTTCCAACCGCTCAAGACGGAAAATTGCAGTTGTCGAATTAGAAGTATGTAAGGTAGTAATACTCAAGCGGCCTGTACTGGCAAAGTTCATGGCTGTCTTAGCAGAATAATTATCCCTGATCTCTCCAAGAAACAATATATCTGGATCTTGTCTCACCACTGATTTAAGTAGGGATTCAAAGGAAACTCCGCCCTTTTCGTGTACTTGTTCCTGATTGACAAAAGGGATACGGTATTCTACGGGATCTTCGATGGATATTATACTACGGGTTTTATGATCTATCTTATGGAGTAAGCTGTAAATGGTTGTGGTTTTTCCTGACCCTATAGGTCCTACTATCAGGATGAGTCCTTGGGTTCGGTGGGATAGATCAATTAGGTTGTTAGATTGTTCATCTGTCATGCCAAGTTCTTTCAGATCTTTAGGTTTTGCATATACATTCAGTAATCTCACAATAAGGCTTTCGCCATGGACGGTAGCAGTCGTGGCCAACCTTAAATTGTGAGTTCTATTGTCTATGATTGCTGCAAGAGCTCCATCTTGTGGCTTGCGTTTCTCAGCTATATTCATATTTGCAAGCACTTTGAACCGGGATATGAGCATAACACCTGTTTTCTTTTTAATGGTAAACATATCTGTCAAATTCCCATCAATCCGGAATCGGACAACAATATGCTTTTCTTTGGGCTCAATGTGGATGTCACTGGCCCTTTCAGCTACAGCCGATTTGAGCATGCTGTTAGCTATAGATGTAATCGGACGCTCGGCAATTTCTAATTCAGAGACGCTTGCAGCAGCTGTCATGATTGGCTCTTCCATTTCCTCCTTCTCTTTAATAGACGGTATTTCCTTCCTTTCTAAACTTGCATCCACAAATAGAGAGGCAATCGTGTCTGGATCAGTAATTGCAAGGTGATAAGCCTGGCTTTTGAAAGAAGATTTTAATGAATCAAGAAACTCCCAGTCAAAAGGATTGCTTACTACGAAAACATCCCTATCAGCGCTGTCTTTTATTGCCACTATATTGTTTTGCCGGCAGAAAGGTGTTGGCAGTTTCCCTAATTGAATACTTTCTGGATTTATTTCAGGAAGATAATTCATTCCTGAGAATTCAGCAATGTACTGGGCAAGCTCCCTGTTGCTAAGACCAAAGAAATTGGCCATTGAATAAATTTC
>JAPVWE010000311.1 GCA_028572035.1 Desulfobacteraceae bacterium
GGCTTGTTGACAGTAATCAGTACATCAATGTTGGCATACATGAGATTCTGTCCAAAACTACTAATGCTACTGTCTCACACGGTCAAGCCTTTCGGATGAGGGAAGAATAATACAGGATGAAGGACTTTAGAGAATTTGCAACAGAGATAGCAAGAGAAACCGGGACTTTTCTCAGAAGAAAGCTTAATTCAGCACATACAATAGTCTATAAAGGGGAGATCAATCTCGTAACAGAGGCAGACAAGATCGCTGAAGAGATGATCACCTCCAAAATAAATCACCTATTTCCGGATCATGACATCCTTGCAGAGGAATTTAGCTATGCCAGCAGGGGCTCTGATTTCAGATGGATTATAGACCCCCTTGATGGAACTACCAATTATGCCCACGGTTACCCTGTCTTTTGCGTCTCAATTGCACTTCAGAAGCTGGATGAAATTATCTTGGGTGTTATTTACAATCCAATGCTCAAAGAGATGTTTGTGGCAGAAAAAGGGGAGGGGGCTTTTTTGAATGGTAGGGAAATCCATGTTTCTAATACTATCAGGATAGCCCAAAGCTTTATTGCCACTGGCTTCCCTTATGACATCCGGGAAGACTCCCAGAACAATCTAGACTACTTCAATGAAATGATCATGAAGGCAAGGGCTATCCGGAGGGCGGGTTCAGCCGCACTGGACCTTGCTTATGTCGCCGGAGGCCGCTTTGATGGATTCTGGGAACTCAAATTGAAGCCCTGGGATACAGCCGCTGGGTGGTTGATAGTGGAAGAGGCAGGTGGGGTTGTAACGGATTTTAGTGGAAAAGACTATTTCCTGGAATCTCCGGTCATACTGGCATCAAATGGAAGGATCCATAAGGAGATGATGGATGTTCTAAAGAGGGCAGCATCCTCTATTCCATAATCTTCTTTATCTTATCTACCTTTTTCTTAGCTGCCAGGCCTTTTTTTATAGCCGGAATGTCTTCGATTACCTTCTCGACCAATTTGTTTTCCAGAGACTTTTTTTCTTCTCCTTTTTCCTCTGTACCTTCTTCTTTATCATTCAGGCTTATTTCTTTTCTTACATTCCTGAATTCCTTGATCGCACCTCCGAGACCCTTTCCAATATCTGGCAATCTCTTGGCCCCAAAGATTAGCAAGACAATTCCGCCAATGATTAGCAGTTCCGTTGCGCCAAAGCCGAACATAAGATTAACCTCCCCTCTTAAGTAAAAGTGCCTAAAGTGAGCTAGAGTGAACTAAAGTGAGCTAAAGTTAGTCCTTCAATTTCTCAATTCCTCAATTTCTTTATTCCTCAATCCCTCAATTATTTTATCAAGATCCCAGTCAACTAATAGCCTCACCCTTTCATTCTCTCTTTTGTTCCGATATACAAGGTATCCCTTTTCCAGGCCATGAAGGAAGAGATCTCTGGTCAGTGCTACATCCCGTTTGCAATATTCCGTTAATTTTTCTATTTCTCCTGCCTTGAACCATTCCAGGGCCTGTAGCCCATCTGCGGATTTCTCTTTATTCAGTGTCTCCTTTGTCAGATGATCGAGGCTTAGTCTATGCCCAAGCCTATTGTAGATATCCTCAAGGATATCGAATGCCGGTATTTCACCTAATTCTCGACAAGTGTAGGGTTCTAGCACTTTATAATCGAATCTCTTGAGATTGAAACCAATCACCAGATCCGCCATTTCAAGATGTTCAATCAGCCCATCTATCTGATCTTCTGTAAAGATACAAAAACGATCCCCAAGACTATCGAACAATACAGCCACAGATATCATCATCAGGTGTATGTTTTGCCAACCACCTACTTCTGCGGCTGACTTCTGGGTCTCTAGATCGAAGTAAAGGATCCTTTTTTCATTCACCTCTTCAGATACTATATCTTTATTTACTTGGTAGGGGAGGGACTTTAGAGTCGACTCAACAGAAGGGATA
>JAPVWE010000312.1 GCA_028572035.1 Desulfobacteraceae bacterium
ACAGACTGGTGGGAAAAGGTTGCAGGAACTGGCCTTCCCAGTTCGCTTCATCCAGGGCGATTGGTATGGATGCCGAAGAGCTTGGAAAGAATTAAAACACTTACCCTTTGATTGTCCCTATCTGAAAAGTCTATCTCTTAATGGACAAATCCGGTATACTAGGTTCCTGGGCGGTTATTGAAACTATGGAGTAGTTATAGAAAACTTAAACCCCTTAGAACGGCCACTGGCCAGGACTATGGATTGATTAAAGATACAAATACCTATATAGCTATTAAGGTAAGCGAGGTTTGGGAGTAGAGATTTTAGAAGGGAGGCACCAATGTTTTTAGACCGCATATTTGGTTTATTCTCTAATGACCTGGCCATTGACCTGGGTACAGCCAATACATTGGTTTATGTCAAGGGGAGAGGAATAGTCTTGAATGAGCCTTCCGTGGTAGCGTTGAGGAAAGGGGATCGGGGAGGAAACAAGATACTGGCAGTAGGAAAAGAGGCAAAGACCATGCTGGGCAGAACGCCAGGGGATATTGTGGCAACCAGACCCATGAAGGATGGGGTCATTGCTGATTTCGATATTACCGAGACCATGATCAGATATTTCATCAGAGAGGTTCACAACAGAAGATCCCTCATCAGGCCCCGGATAGTTATATCTATTCCATCGGGCGCAACTGAGGTTGAAAAGAGAGCAGTGCGGGAGTCTGCAGAGTCTGCCGGGGCCAGGGATGTTTTTTTGATTGAGGAACCCATGGCTGCCGCTATAGGGGCAGATTTACCTATAACTGAGCCCACGAGCAATATGGTAGTTGATATAGGCGGAGGAACCACAGAGGTGGCTGTTATTTCCCTTGCAGGAACTGTCTATTCACGTTCGGTAAGGGTGGGCGGCGATAAGATGGATGAGGCTATCCTTCAGCACATTAAAAGAAAATATAATCTTTTGATTGGTCTTCAAACTGCGGAACTGATCAAGGTGACTATCGGAAATGCTTATCCAACGGATGAACCAGAGTGTATAGAGGTCAAGGGCAGGGACCTTGTCACGGGCATACCAAAGATACTTACCACAGATTCAGAGGAGATTAGAAAGGCCATATATGAGCAGGTAAGGGCCATTGTTGAAACGGTGAGGATTGCCCTGGAGCAAATGCCACCTGAATTATCTGCTGATGTGATAGATAAGGGGATAGTTCTAACTGGTGGAGGAGCCCTTTTAAAGAATCTTGATGTATTGCTGCGAGAGGAGACACGGCTGCCCATAACCATCACCGATGATCCACTGACCACAGTTGCTATAGGGGCAGGAAAGGTATTGGATAATCTCTCAATTTTGAAGGAGGTTACAGTAAGTTAAAGAGTATTTGTTATTGTATGCTACGGCTTAATCCGGCACCTTATCTCTCCAGCTCTCCTCCATGAAGTTATGGCCAAATCCTAATAAATCCAAGGAAATGATAGCGGGTGAGATTACGGGAAGGTCTACCTTGGCTCCATTATATTTTTCAGGTGGGAAAAGTACAGGTTAGTACCACCATTGTAAAGTTTTTGAGCTTTTCAATTCTTTCCAATCATAGCGAGACTGTCGAAAAAGCCATTTTGGAGAGGTGCTTTTTGAGTGAAATCGTCTTTGGTGATCCTTTTTAACAGCCTTCGATCAGTATTGTTGGAATCATCTCTATCATAGCTTCCTTTCCGCTATGTATGGGATGATAGTTTCCTTATCACCTTCTTGTTTTCCTCTTATCTTATGTAAACCCATAGTTGGCACACCCATAGTTCATGATCTTTTCTATATTGTGCACCATGCAGTAGAGTAACCACTGGATATTAACCTTTACTTTGCTCCGTAACGTGAAGCGGTCTAATCTCTTTAGGTACCTGATATTGGCAAACACGGGCTCTGCAATAGCCAACCTTTGATGATAGATG
>JAPVWE010000313.1 GCA_028572035.1 Desulfobacteraceae bacterium
TTCTTTGTGATTGTCCGATTTGTCTCAATTCATGGACACTGGCTAAAAGTGGATGGATTGTCTGTTGGCTTGACCATAGAACTATTATTTTCCTCTTTTTGTCAAGCTTTTTTGACTTCTTTCCAAAAAAAATACAAGCCCATGGTCAGCAAAATTTCATTGAAGACTACATATGAGACTGTCTAAAAAGTCCAATTCTTGAGCTGTGGCACCTGACTAAAACAAGCTCACTCATGATGTCTAACGAGGCTAGGGTCTTTAGGCAAGGTAAAATAAAAGATTGCCCCCTTGCCCTTTTCAGACTCCACCCAGACCTTTCCATCGTGGTCAGTAACAATCCTGTAAACAATTGCGAGCCCTATACCTGTTCCTTCCTCATCTTCTATTTTTTTTAACCGGTGGAATATCTCAAATATTCTCCGGTGATATTTTGGATCAATCCCGATGCCATTGTCCCTTACAGAAAACTGATGGAAGTCTCCCATATCCGCGTATCCGATCTCGATCTGAGGGCTCTCAGTATCCCCCATGAATTTGATGGCATTTACCAGCAGGTTCTGGAAAACCTGATAGATCCTTTCTCCATCACAGGAGATGGTGGGAAGGTTGTGTGCTACAACAAGCTCTATGCCCTTTTCCTTCACTCTGTCCTGGAGATCTGAGGTTAAATTTTTTACTATCTCATGGGAGGAGATATCCTTAAGATTTGAGACTACCCGGCCAATTTTTGACAAAGCCAGGAGGTCAGAGACCAATACCTCCATTCGGCGGCCACTGGTTTTGATGTGCTCAAGGTAGACCCGTCCCTTCTCTCCTAGTTTTTCTTGGTAGTTCTTAAGAAGTCGGGAAGAAAATCCCTGGATTGAAATTATGGGGGTTTTCAGGTCATGGGAGACAACATGGACAAAGTTCTTAAGCTCCTCATTTATTTTTCGGAGTTCTTCCTCTGCCTGTTTTTGTTCGGTGATATCCACCGCGTTACCCAGTATCGCAGGCCTTCCCTTATACTCTATGCTGGTGTTTCTCCTTTTGATCCAAATAGTTTCACCGTCCTTGGTCAGACCCCTGGCCTCGTATTCAGGTGGCGCCTCTTCCCCCTTGAGCCTCCTTGCCCTTGTTTTGTCGGTCAAGGATCTATCCTCAGGATGGACCAGCCTCCAGCTCTCGATACCTATCAACTCTTCTCTTGGGTACCTGTAAATGTCGGCGAGTCTGTTGTTGGCAAATACGATCTTCTCGTCCTGGTCGATATAGATACCGGTGAGGGAGTTTTCAACCAGTTTGCTGTACTTTTCCTCGCTCTCCCGAAGCACCTCCTCCATGCGCTTGTGCTCAAGGGCTTCCTTTTCCAACTCCTTAACCCTTTGTTCCAATTCTTCGTAGGTCGGTTTTCCGGCCATTGGAAAATCCTCCCATTGACCTTGAAAACAAAAACCTCACCAGGACAAACTGATTTATCCTGGTGAGGGCTTAATTATGACCTTGAATCCATATCCCTTTCCTCAACTGAGGGGGTTAGAGGCCAACAAATGCGCTAAGAATTATCTTGTCATGACTAACAGTTAGTCTATATTAAGAAATAGGGAATTGTCAAGAGTTTCCGATGGTAATCCAGGGTAACGTCAAAGTCCAGGGGATGGGTATCTCTTTTTTGATTATGCCCCTGGACTTTGACGTTACCCTGGATTTAAGCACTTAATGCTTTTATCTTATCCCCAAAAGTAGTATTGTTAATCTGTCTGTAACTAATCAGCCATTAAGACACCAAGGCACTGAACTTAGCCGCCTGCGGCGGAACTTTTTTGACAGGCCCGCCCTCCCCGTCCCGAGACCGGGACGGGATCGGGAGGCGCGACGT
The DNA here is from genome assembly GCA_028572035.1 of Desulfobacteraceae bacterium. Classification (GTDB taxonomy): domain Bacteria; phylum Desulfobacterota; class DSM-4660; order Desulfatiglandales; family B25-G16; genus JABXJZ01. Next base: position 1,859 of record JAPVWE010000313.1, read on the forward strand.
AAGAAACTTTGTTTAGGTTTAGCTATTAATATTAGATTCCGGATATCGATAGCTGCTGCTCTCTTAAC
>JAPVWE010000314.1 GCA_028572035.1 Desulfobacteraceae bacterium
TATTTTTCAATCTCATACTGGCTTACATGGACCCGATACCTATCCCATTCGATCTTTTTGTTGGCTACAAACTTACTGAAGATGTGATCACCCAGAGTTTCCCTTACAAGCTCACTATTCTCTACCTCTTTAAGCGCTTCAAAAAGGTTTCCTGGCAAAGAGGTGATTCCAGCACCTTCCCTTGCCTTTTCATCCATCTCGTAAATATCCTCCTCTACTGGGTCAGGGAGCGGGTAGTTTCCCTCAACCCCCTTTAACCCAGCTGCCAGCATAATTGCGAATGCTAGATATGGATTACAGGCTGGATCAGGGGATCTGAACTCAATCCTTGTGGCCTGCTCCTTGCCTGGTTTATACATGGGTACCCTAATCATCGCCGAGCGGTTGCGTCTGGCCCATGAAATATAGACAGGTGCCTCATAGCCGGGCACTAACCTTTTGTAGGAGTTTACCCATTGGTTGGTTATTGCTGCAATCTCTCTTGCATGCCTCATAATACCGGCAATGTAAGACTTTGCTAATTGTGAAAGATTATACTGGTCTCGGGAGTCGTGAAAGGCGTTTATGCTGCCCTTAAACAGAGATTGATGCACATGCATACCACTTCCGTTTTGGCCAAAAATGGGCTTTGGCATGAATGTGGCGTACCAGCCCTTACTGCGGGCAATTTCCTTCACGGTTATTCTATAGGTCATGGTCTTGTCTGCCATTGCTAGGGCCTCATCAAACTTGAGGTCAATTTCGTGCTGACTGGGGGCAACCTCATGGTGGCTGTATTCCACCTGGATATCCATATCCTGGAGGGCAAAGATTATTTCTCTTCTCAAATCACTGCCCATGTCTAAGGGTCTATTGTCAAAATATCCACCTTTATCAAGGGGCTTCAGGGAATCCTGTCCATCAAAACAGAAGAACTCCAGTTCTGGCCCCATGTAAGGCATATATCCCTTTTCAGACAGTTTTTTTTGCATCCTCTTCAAGACATATCTAGAGTCCCCTTCATAAGGACTTCCATCCGGCTTGAGGATATCGCAAAATATTCTGCCTACTGGTCTGTCCTGGGGGCGCCAGGGGAGGAACTGAAAGGTGCTTGGATCAGGCATGGCTATCATATCGCTCTCCTCAATCCTGGCAAATCCTTCGATAGAAGAGCCGTCAAAGCCCATTCCTTCATCCAACCCCTCTTCCAGTTCAGATGGGGTAACAGCAAAACTCTTCAGGATACCCAGAACATCCGTAAACCAGAACTGGATAAAGCTTACATTCTTTTCCTTGACTGTTTTCAGAACATCTTTTTTTGTGTTACAGAGCATGTTCCCCTCCACTTTACATAAAGTCTTTTCATAATCTCTCAATCAGCCTTACTTGTTGGGCTGTAAGGATGGTTAATCCTCCTGCTATAATTATATACGCCTAACATAATAGAGCGCTATTGGTAAAGCTCTTTTACCCAATCGCCTTTCTGGCCCTCTTTTTTGTGCCAATCCTGATACATTAGCCAAGAGACAGAAAAGGTGAGTAAGTCCAAGCACATAAACAGTAAGGGATTGGCGAGTTGGCATTCGGCGTGCCTTTTCTGTTTGTGAAGGCTTATTTGACAGAAAGGGATCCTGAGGGCTCAACAGGGAGGTTTTGTGGACCCCTGGCAAGCATCAAATTGGACTTTGCTAACCTGTTTACTTGGTCTGGGGGCATGGAAAAATCAACCTCAGCTTCACAGCCCTGATTACAATTTCCTTGATGAAATTATGAAAACCGTTGTAGGAGAACTTTACAATATATAGAAATTTACAAACTCCTTTTATATGCATATTTCTTATGTAGAGATCTCATCTTAATCAGGGCTGGGGATGTTTCTGAAAAGCAATATCTTAAAAAAGATACCACAGGACTTTGAAGTGGCCAAATATTTGGGGTTTACTC
>JAPVWE010000315.1 GCA_028572035.1 Desulfobacteraceae bacterium
CACTATGTCTTTGATGCACCAAGGGATAAGATTATCTGGGATGTTGGCCACCAGGCATATGCCCATAAGATTATCACAGGCAGGAGGGACAAATTCCATACCTTAAGAAAATATGAAGGGATAAGTGGATTTCCCAGGAGAGAAGAAAGCCCTTACGATCCCTTTAGCACCGGCCATTCAGGAACCTCTATATCTGCCGGTCTGGGCATCACAACTGCCAGATCTATTAAGGGAGACGAAAATAAGGTCATTGCAGTTATTGGCGATGGATCCATGACCGCAGGTATGGCCTTTGAGGCCCTTAACCAGACAGGTGACACTGAGAGAGATCTGATTGTTGTCCTGAATGATAATGAGATGTCAATAGCTAAGAACGTTGGCGCCCTGTCCTCCTATATCAGCCGAAAGATATCAGAACCCCGGTTCGTTAATCTAAAAAAGAGTCTGGAGAATTTTTTTCGCTCTATACCAGGTGTGGGAGAAAATTTATTTGCCGTACTGAGAAAGAGTGAGGATTCCCTGATCGGCCTCCTTACTCCAGGCATGCTTTTTGAGGCCCTGAAATTTAGATATATAGGCCCGATAAAGGGACATGATCTTAATCTTCTCATTAAGACATTTAAGGATGTGGCCCAATTAAAGGGCCCGGTTCTTGTGCATGTTTTGACCACCAAAGGAAAGGGTTACGAGCCTGCTGAGAAAAATCCTACCTATTTTCATGGTATTGGCTCTTTCGACATAGCTACCGGTTTGACCACAAAAAAATCAGCCAACGAGCCGCCATCCTATACGGAGGTGTTTGGCCGCACCATGGTTGAACTTGGGGCCAAGGAGAAGAGACTATTTGCCATTACTGCAGCCATGCCTGAGGGGACAGGGCTTACCGAGTTTGCCAGGGTATATCCGGATCGCTTTATAGATGTGGGTATCGCTGAGCAGCACGCTGTAACCTTTGCCGCAGGTCTGGCTACAGAGGGCTTTAAACCGGTGGTTGCCATCTACTCCACCTTCCTCCAGCGTTCCCTTGACCAGATCATTCATGATGTCTGTCTTCCTAATCTGCCTGTCATCTTTGCCCTCGATAGGAGTGGCATAGTGGGCGATGATGGAGCAACACACCAGGGCACCTTTGACCTTTCTTACCTCAGGATCATCCCAAATATGACCGTAATGGCCCCAAAGGATGAAAATGAATTGAGACATATGCTCTTCACAGCCCTTGCCTTTCATAGGCCGATTGCCATTCGCTATCCGAGGGGGAATGGTGTTGGTATTCCACTGGACAAGGAATACAGAAAAATCCCCATAGGTGAGGTGGAAGAGTTAACTCAGGGAAAAGATCTTCTCATCCTGGCCCTTGGAAGCAGGGTTCATCCCTCCCTTGAAGCTGCTATGGAGCTGGAAAAGGAAGGATACTCAGTTAGTGTAGTTAACTGCCGGTTTGTGAAGCCATTGGACCCCCGTATATCCGAGATGGCTGCAAACACAGGAAGAGTTTTGATAGTAGAAGAAAATACCCTCCATGGTGGGCTTGGAAGTGCTATTCTGGAGCTCTTCAGCGATCAGGGATTACCAAAAGTAATGATAAAACGCCTTGGAATTCCAGATAAATTTATAGAACATGGGCCCCAGAGTCTCTTAAGAGAAAAATATAGGGTTGGCAGAAAAGAGATCGTAGCAGAGGCCAGGAAACTATGTAACTATCATGACCCAGGTAAAGAAAAGGCTTGACCAGCTCCTGGTTGAAAAAGAACTACTGGTGAGTTGGCAAAGGGCGCGGGGGATAATAATGGCCGGTCTGGTCATGGTTGATGGAAAGCGGGTGGATAAACCAGGCCATCTTGTGAATCCCTCAGCTTCCATTGATCTCCTTGGTCCTGATCATCCCTATGTGAGCAGAGGTGGAGCAAAACTGG
>JAPVWE010000316.1 GCA_028572035.1 Desulfobacteraceae bacterium
CTGTCTTATCAGTAGCCGTTCACGGGTTCAGAGGTTCAAGGTTACGTTCTTGTCCCCGGACTCCATTTTGGAGGCGTATTTATGTGAGAAACGCCCGGCTTCGTTATTCCCAATCTGAAAGTTGGCGGCGCATTGGCAAATATGTGGCAAAACCAGCATTTTTTACGAGGACTTCGGGTCTTCAATTTTGTCCTTGTCCCTAACCCTGAACGTTGAACCCGGAACCTGTGAACGCTTACTCTTATTAATATATCACAATTTGGTTAGAAAGTAGAGCAAAAGAAATGCCAAAGGTAGCAGATCGTTGGAGTCAAGGCCAAGAACTTAGCGCCCTTCGGGCAGAGACAATCTCGATCTTAAGATCAAAACAAACCTAGAGGCTTCCCTTTAGCAGCCCTTCATGGTGGTCACTTTTTCCTTTACATCTCAAAAGAACATCATTAACATCCTCAGAAAAAATCACCCGGAAGATTAACTTAGGAAGCAGGCGGGCGTAGGGTCCGCCGGAGGCGGATGGATTGCCGTCTGGAGTAATGGGTGAAGGAGGGGTAATGGAAAAGAGGAAGGAAAAATGATGGGAAAGGTCTTTATTTTCCTAGGAACCCTATTCTTTTTAATAGCAGGATCCTCACCAAGTATAGGTGCCGATGTACTTACGCTGGAAGAAAGCATCAAGATAGCCTTAGAGAGGAGCTTATCTGTCAAGTCAGCAGAACAAGAGATAAAGGCAAAAGAATTTCAAGAGCGCTCCTCAAGGGCTGATTTTTTTCCTAAATTAAGCGCCAGCTATTCCTATACCCGTCTTGACGAGGATACTATTGATGATGCCAAGTACACTAGCTACCCGTACAATCCAATAACAGGAACTCATTTTTCAAAGGAGGTTTCCCCCCTTGAGACTAATACCTATGATTTTAATGTAACAGCCACTCAACCTTTATTTACAGGATGGAGACTTACCACTTTACGGGAGTTAGCCTCCTTAGGGGTAGATACAGCTAAGATTAAAAAAGAGGCTGTTATTGAAGATCTGGTATTGAATGTCAAGGAGGCCTACTTTGGAATTCTGAAGGCAGAGAAGCTTGAAAAAGTAGCCATACAGGCGGCGGAGCAACTGGAGGCCCATTTGAGGGTAGCTCAGGCCTTTTATGATGTAGGGATTATCGCCAAAAACGAACTCCTGCAAACAGGGGTCCAAATGGCCCAGGCGAGGCAGGATTTGATCAGGGCAACGAATCTCGTAGAGATTGCGAGATCTGTTTTTAACAAGCTACTAAGAAGGGGGCTTGAGAAAAAGGTAAAGATTGAAGACATACTTGATTATCATCCTGTGGAGCTAACCCTTGATCAATGCATGGAATGGGCTGAGCTGAACAGGCCAGAGATAAAAGAGCTATCTTTGAATGTTATGTCTGCTGAAAAAGGTGTGGAATTTAGCAAGAGCAGCTATTATCCATCAGTGAACTTAATTGGAAATTATCAGAGAAAGACTGACGATGCTCTCTTGGGGTATGTTCCAGGGGAAGATGTTGATAACTGGACCATCATCTTAAAAGGGGAGTGGACTTTCTGGGAGTGGGGAAAGACGAGGCATGATGTAGCAGCCACCAGGGCCAGACTGGCAAAGGTTAAATATCTCTTAAAGGATATCAAGGATAATATTCAGCTGGAGGTGAAGAAGGCCCATTTATATTTGACGGAGGCGGAGAAGAGTATTCAGGTAGCCAGAACAGCCGTGGTTCAGGCAGATGAGAATTTCAGGATGAATGAGGAGAGATATAAGCAACAGGTGGCCACCTCAACCGATGTGCTGGACGCTCAGACCCTCCTGACCCAGGCAAGGACAAACTACTTTAACGCTCTGAGCGAGCACAATATTGCCTGGGCAAGGCTTGAAAGGGCTATGGGGA
>JAPVWE010000317.1 GCA_028572035.1 Desulfobacteraceae bacterium
GCAACTCGTCATTGTCTTCCAGGGCCTTTGTCCGTGTGCGCCAGTTTGAAGCGGCCTACCGACTCGTCTTTGTGAGGGCATGGTAAAAAAAGACATCTCCATGCTCATTCACCAGTTAATTTCAAAGAGCTAAAATGTTACGAATATTGGAATACTGGAATGATGGAATAACGGGTTCAAGAAGGTGAAGGATTGGGGAAATCCCTCTTGACAGGGGGTTAATGCGCCTTAGGCGCATTAAGAATCTTTCTTCCGAGTTCCGAATGACGGAACCCGCCCCGTCCCGATGCGCCGGGATCGGGAGAATCCGGAAACAATCTGCGTTTATCCGCCACAGGCGGATTCACCCGCCATAAGTCAGGCGGGTTAATCTGCGTCCAAGAAGGAAATTCCTATACAATCAAGCTATACTTCAAAGCGGGCAGTATGATTTGCCTCACGCATCGCATCAATTATGCGCCGTGGTTCTTTAGCATCACCAATAAGATAAACATCATATGATTTATTTTTTATATCGAATAAAGTGCGATTTGGCTCAAAACCCATGGCCAGTACCACTGTGTCTCCTTTTATCTCTCTCCTCGTCCACATTTTGTCAATGCCCACTATTCCTTCACCTGGGATGATCTTTTCCACCTTCAAATTGCAAATTATATCTACATCATGTTCGCGAAGTTTCTTCAATATCACCATTCTACTTGCCATCTCCATATCTATCCCGATTTCATCGAGCATTTCAACAATAGTCACCTTTTTGTCCAGCTCAGCCAGATACCATGCTACCTCACAACCAACAAGACCTCCTCCACAAATGACTACCCTGTCTCCAACAGCAACACCTTTCAATACATCTACGGCTGTTATGGCTGATTCTATTCCAGGAATATCCGGTTTGCCTGGTGTTGATCCCGTAGATACTATAAGGGCGTCTGGATTAAACTTGGTGATGTATTCAGGGGTGACCTCAGTATTGAGGTTAATTGCGACGCTACTCTCCCCTAATTGGGATTTTAGCCAATCAACAAGAGCAAATAGATCTTTTTTCCAATGTGGAACACTACTTATACGAAGGAGTCCTCCAAGGGCATCACTCTTTTCACATAAGGTTACTTCATGTCCCCTCAACGAGAGGATTCTTGCGGCTTCCATACCCGCAGGACCACCACCTACTACAAGGACCTTCTTTACTTTTTTTGCTAGACTCAGTTCACTATATGTCTCCTTCCCTACTACAGGATTAACAGTACAGCTAATGCGACAGCCACTCCTGAGACGACCTACACACTCATTGCAACGAACACAGCGTCTGATTTCCTTAATTCTGCCCTCCTTGGCTTTTTTAAGAAACATAGGGTCCGCAATGAGCCCTCGTCCCACACCAATTAAGTCTGCCTTCCCTTCCTCCAGTATCTTATCAGCCATATATGGATCTGTAATGCTGCCTGCTGTAATAACTGGGGTGGTATCCACAACCTGTTTTATCCCCTCTGCAAGGTATACATGATAGCCCTGGTTGTAATACAGTGGCTGGACTAAATGCTCTCTTGTCTCATACATGCCGCCAGTTATGTGAAGAATATCTATACCTGCTTCAACCAGTCTCGGAGCTATCTTTTTTGCCAAATCGAGGGTGATGCCCTCCTCGCCTTCAATATATTCATTGGCACATAGCCTGAAGATCAGCGGATAGGTCTCCCCTGCCTTTAATCTTACCTCTTGGATCACCTCTATAGGAAATCTTAGTCTGTTATCGAAACTACCACCGTATGCATCTGTTCTTTTGTTTGTATAAGGTGATAGAAACTCATTGAGTAGATAGCCATGAGTCCCATGAAGCTCTACTGCGTCGAAACCAGCCCTTTTTGCGCGTAATGCACCGGTTCCAAATGCATGAATAATTTCCTGAATC
>JAPVWE010000318.1 GCA_028572035.1 Desulfobacteraceae bacterium
GATTGTGAGGGAAAGTAAGGTAGGACAATAACCTTGCCATTAATGCTCTCCATATACTCTCTTGCCTCTTCAACTGCTGCCTCATCGTGACTTGCGCTTTCCATCAAGATGTCAGGCTTGATTCTCATCACATTTGGCAGTGGGGAGTAAGTCTCCTGTGCAACAGCAATATCTACATATTTTATTGCACCTGCAAGCTCTATTCTTTCCTCAAATGGAAGTGTCGGCCTTTCCTTTTTCTCCATGACCGCCTCATCTGTAAGGATACCTACAATTAACTTCCCATCATCCCCGGCTATTGCCTTTGCGTTTTTCATCATTAAAAGGTGTCCCTTATGGACGATATCTAAGACATAATATGAATACACAATTCTCATTCCTCTTCTCCAATCATCTTATCTAAAAGTTTCCATGCTAACCTGTAATCTTCAAAGGTATCCACTTCAATCCAGTTCCGCCAGATCTCCAGTGCCGAAACTCTCTCTCCCAAAGCCAGCAATTCCTGAATAAAATCCATAAAAGATGCAGTTCGAATATGCTTGGCCTGGTGAAATTCCTTATATGGATCAAGACAATATACGTCTTGATAAAGATCCCTTAGAATTGAACAGGCTTTTGTTGACAGTTTAGCCAGTCCAATAAATTCAGATGCTGAACCGGTATCAGGGAAGGCCTCACTGACTGAGTTGATTTCAATTCCCTGTCCTTTATCGGATAAGATGGTCAGTTCGGGGGGGAGGGGATGATTCTCCTGGCTCTCCTGGTAGCGTTTTTCCCAGCCTCTGTCGACAACCAGGGCGTTATCATGTTGGGTCTCTAACAGTGTCTTGAGGATTTTTGTTTCAAAAAGAATGTCCCCGTACAAGATGATTGTATCTCTATCCATAAATTCCCTGGCAGAGAACAGGGAAGCTAAAATACCAGTACTCTCATAATCGTCATTATCAAAATAAACCAGATTGGGGAAATTTATTTGATGCTTCTTGTACCCCCGCACCACGGCAATATCATTAATGCCAACCCTTCGAAGCATTTCAATCTGTCGTTGAAGAATCGGTTTCCCCTTGATGTCCAGCAGGGTTTTAGGGATATCTTCGGTGAGTGGAAAAAGGTTAGTGTCTTTCCCGGCCGCCAATATCACCGCTTTGAATTTATCTTTCTTGACCGTTTGGAGTTGCTGATCAATTTCCTCGTCTAGTTTTCTTCTGATCCACTCGGAAAAGTTGATCTTTTGAGATTTTAGCCACTCTTCATGGTGGATCGAAATCTTTATTGTTTTAGGTATCTTAGTCATAGTCCATTTGATTTGTACATGCGTACGTACCCACTATACGAGAATGCCTATTGCATGTCAAGCAAAAAATCATGGGTCGATCCAAATTCCTCACCGGAAGCATTAGTCCCATGAAACTTGATCAAAGAAGCGGCCAAATTTAAGGTCAAAATCCGAATTTGCCCATGAACATATCGCACCTTGGGTGCGGACCTGTAGGGGTTCGATTTATCGAATCCCGCTTTGCGGGACGTCATAAATGCCGCCCCTACAAGGACTTAAAAAGGAAATTCCTATACTATGAACTTACCTTACCTGGCCTGTTCAGGGTCTATAATGTATTATGAATTCTTAGGTTGATGTGTTAACTGTTATTCTATATTAGCCTATTTCAGACTCTTTTAAACTTGGAGCACTCACTGAAAGGTCAAGAATTATCCTGAGAGATTAGATGATTCCCTTAAGAGACGAAAATCCATCCCGTAGCGTTCCTTTTGTTAATATTGTCCTCATCTTGGCCAATATTTCTGTCTTTATCTATCAGAATTTCTTTGTACCTGGAGGTGCTGAACCACTGTTCTTTCGCCTGGGTTGTATCCCCTATGAATTTAC
>JAPVWE010000319.1 GCA_028572035.1 Desulfobacteraceae bacterium
TTCCCTGGGTCAACGTTAATTCCATGCTGGTCTGCACGCAAGAGGAGCCGACAAGACGTTTTGTCAAGGATAGAGCCCCGAAGTGGAAAGCTCAGGTTGAAGCAATGTACAAGAAGACGAAAAGATGAAAATATTTTGGACCGTGCGCGTGCGAGCGTGGTTTAACCATTCAAAGATATTGACATCCCACCAAATAGGACTATAATTCAATTCACTCCATGTAAATTTGTGTTATTCCCTACCAGCTATATTCCTGGCGCCACGTCATATGACCGCTATGCCATATTTTATGCATCCTAGATAGCTGTTTTTTTACCTCGTTGCTACGGATATACGTTCTATGCGGTTACAGACTTCTTTAGCGCCTCTCTCAACAGCTAAATCCAAATATTTTTTAAAATCAATAAATTGACCCACACCCTTTAATACCGCGCCTGGGACTTTCGAATCTTTGAGAAGAAAATTATATAGTTCCTCACTAAGCTTCTTCCCCATTTCTTCACTAGGGATGGCCTCAGCTAATGTCGTTATCGCTGTTTTTAGTTCGTTATAGTCTATTTTCAGCTGTTCAAGATCGCCTGTTAAAGTAGCCTTATCTGATTCTAAATTTTTTATTTGTGAATCCCGCTCAGCTATTTGTGATTCATATGTTGCCTTTAGCTGCTCCTTTTCCTTAACTAGGGTATCTATCTGTGATTTGAAATCCCTGACTTCTTCTTTGCGATCATTTTTTAGCTCAGCTATTTGTGATTCATATCTTGCCTCTAATTGCTCCTTTTCCTTCTCAAGAGTTACTATCCGTGTCCTTAAACCGTCTATATCAGCCAGTCTCTCTGCAAGCGATTCCTGGTTAATCTTTGATTCCTTGAGATCCTCTCCCAACACTGTAGTTAATTTTTCCATAAATACTTTGGAATCTGTTTTTAACTCCTTATATTCCTCTCCCAATATTCCAATTACCCTTCCCATTAACTCATCATATCTCATGTTGGCTCGGTCTCGGTCGTCTTCCAGTGTCATTATATACGACCTTAGATCTCCCACTTTCCCACCATACTGCTTATTTAGGAGAGCATATACGGCAAAGGCAACTCTCCTGGCTACGGATTCCCCGTAGCCCTTTATATCACTTCCTCGTGGGCCTAATACCTTGTTGAGCAACTTGCTCTCTTGTTGAAGACGTTTATCGTAATCTTTCAGCCCCGCAGCAACTACTGGATCTAATCCCGCACTATTATATAATTGTTCTGCTAGTTGCCCTTCTTCCAGATTCATGTCCTCAATTTTTATTATGCTAGTTGTATTTTCCTCTTCCATTTCCGATACCTCTTTACCCCGAATTATTATTTCTTTCGTGGACAACAATATTTTACAACATATTTTGTGAAATTCTCTAGCAATTTAGCCCTTTACCAACCCTAATTTCTCTGCCCCAACCCACTTTTTTCTAGATATTGACAATCACCACGATAGGACTATAATTAACTCGCCTTCGGTGATATTTTTTCAGCCGGCTGCAGTGCGGATAGACTCAGATAAGGCTAATGAATATGATACAAGTCCTCATAGTTAGTCAGCAGGTCCTATTCCGGCAAGGAATAGAGCGTTCACTCTCTGGTATAGAAGATATAGAAATTTCAGGTACTGCTGAGGTTAATGATGAAGTGCTTTCATCTATCGATATTATGCCACCAGATGTAGCACTGGTAGATATTGATGGTCCTTCTGACAGTGGCTTACAGTTGGCTCGTAAGGTAAAACAGCGCTTGCCTAATACTGGCGTGGTAGTGCTGACTTCACGTCAGGATGATACCCAACTCTTTCAGGCACTTAAAGCGCAAGCCAGTGCTTATTTGAGCAAAGAAGTTACTTTAAACGAG
>JAPVWE010000320.1 GCA_028572035.1 Desulfobacteraceae bacterium
TAATGGTTAGCAAGAGAAAGGTAAATCATGGATATCGAAAAACTTCAGGAATTCTTTTTTTGGTGCATGTTGGTCAACATTGGGATATATGCACTCACCGCAATTGCGGTATTAGTGTTCCGCGATACGGTCTTAAAAATACATAGAAAGATGTTCGGGCTAGACGAAGAAACAGTCAACAAATCTATACATACGTACTTAGCTACCTATAAACTGCTGACAACTGTTTTCAACTTCGTGCCTTGGGTTGCAATACTAATTATTGGTAGTGTATAATATTTTGTGTAAATTCTAAGAGTGTAGAAAAAAGGGCGCTTTTCCTTTAAAAGGGTTTTATCCCAAACCTTAATAAGAAAGGAGAAGCACCCATGAAAGTTGAAATTAGTGTACCAGAAGTAGTGAACATTTTCAAGGAGATCCAAGAGCAACCGGAGAAAATATTTGAGATGATCCGTGTAGAAATCAGAGAGAATGTGGGTGAATATCTCTCCGAGCTGATGAAGGCGGAGTTGACCCGTTTTCTCGGCAGAGAATCCTACGAACGTGTTGAGAGTGATGTCGATCACCGTAATGGTTCCTATGGTCGTCATTTTACGTTGAAAGGCATTGGGGAGGTTGGGGTCAAGGTTCCGAGAGATCGAGATGGGAATTTCAAGACGCAAGTAATCCCCCGGAGCAAACGGTACGAGAGCGAGCTTCGCCAGGATTTGAGCATGATGTTTCTGACCGGAGTCAGCACACGTACGCTTTCTATGATGTCTAAGCGCTTGATAGGACGCAAGATATCTCCTTCAGAAGTAAGTAACGCCAATAAAGAGTTGATAGATGCGGTGGAGAATTGGAGAACCCGTGATCTATCCGGGGACCCTATCAAATATCTGTTCTTAGATGGTGTCAACTTTGATATGCGCATAGATGGGAGCATAGAGAAAGTACCCGTCCTTGTGGCTATAGGGGTTACAGAAACAGGGCACAAGCGGGTTTTAGGCTTCCAGGCAGGTGATAAGGAATCCGCTCCCACCTGGCGGGAATTCTTTAAGGACCTGAAGAAACGAGGTCTGGATGGCAGCAAAATGGTTTTGGGTGTTATGGATGGACTACCAGGTCTTGAGAAGGTATTTAAGGAAGAATTCCCCAAGGCCAAAGTCCAGAGATGCCAGGTCCATGTGGTCCGCAATGTCCTGGCCAAGGTGCCTAAGAAGTTGAAAAAGGCTGTGGCCGATGATATTCGGTCCATCTTTTACGCCTCCTCAAAACAGAAAGCTATGGGGTTCTTTGACATCTTCAGAGAGAAGTGGCAGCGGGATCTTCCATCTGCCGTCAAATGCCTGGAGAACTCTATAGAAGCGTGTCTGACGTATCTTATGTGTTCAGAGGAAGAGTGGATTTCTTTAAGAACTACGAACATCATTGAACGCCTTAACAAGGAGTTTAAACGCAGAACAAAGCCCATGGAGATCGTGGCTGGAGAGAATGCCTGCTATACTCTCCTGGCCTTTATCTGCCTTAAAATGGAGTTGCATTGGAAGTCAAACCCTATAGGGAAAGTGCGGAAAAACCTGCCATTCTTCAAAGAATTGGTTGAATCAAATTTCACACAAAAAACTTGACAGTACCCTTCGCATCCTGCTCAAATAGCGTAATACCATGCGCCGTGATATTGCATTCTCAGAGGTATAGCTATGCTATCCTGCCCCTCAACAAGAAAGATGAGTCAAAAGCAGACTTGACCTCATTCACGTAAACCTCAGTAAAAAGTAATGAAATAAGGTTCTTTTCAAATCCAGGATTATCAGTATTTTGAGTAGGAAGATTTCCCTGTTTCAATCTGCGACTTTTTATAAGATAAATTATACGATCTTTGTATTC
>JAPVWE010000321.1 GCA_028572035.1 Desulfobacteraceae bacterium
TTTGATTTACCAGGAAAGCAATACCAAAAATGGATAGAGACAGGACGAGGAGGAAGCTTAAAATCCCGAGAGCTAACCCTTTAAGTAAGTTCATTTTAAATAATAGCCTCCCGTATAATCAAAACCTTGACCCAGCATCGTGCTTGGCTGGTGTATTATACCAGCCAGAGAATGATACAGCAATAGAATTAGCAACCGGGATTCACCTGATTGAACCTTGACCACTGGGTAGGAACCGTTATTTTACTTCACCTTTACCAATTTTTAACCACCTATTTACCCTATTTACCTCATTTTTTTACCTTCATACTCTAGAGTGTGACCGTAAATTTATCAACTATATTAGAGGTAGTAGTATGGTAAAGGAGTTGGAAGTCCTACGCCCCGAAAATCCACTCCAGCAAAGGAGAACAGGGAGGGTCGTCTTTATACTTACCCCCGCCGAGAAGCAACGACTTAGACAGTATATTGATAAGGAGTCTATGTCAGAGGCACTGCGAGAAACGGTTAACATTATCTATAAGATAGGACTGGAAAGCAAGGGGGTGAAAGTGCTTCCTAGGCTGGATGAATTGGAGTCCTTTATCCGGGATGTTAGTAGAATCTTAAGAAAGAAGGACATCGATACCACAATTAAGTCGAAAAAATCAGTCATAAAGATCAAGGATGGACATATCTTCTTCTTGAGCCCCTCAGCCGCACGTGAAGAAGAGGCTAATCAAGCATATGACGACCTTGCTATGTTAGAGTCTATTCAAACTAATTAGTAAGGGGTCCATATCGCCGTGGGGGAGTTGCGGTAATCTCTATAATCCTTCGGCGAGCTTGTACATGTTTTCATAAGCCTTTCTAAAATCGAGGTCGCCTTTTTCCAGTCTATTTTTTAGGATATTCATTCTGTTTACAAATTCCTGCCTATCTTTATTTCTTACTATGTTGGCCCATGTTTCTGAGCTTCTCTGGAAGAGTTCTTCGATTTCCGTCATTTTGGGCAGGTTCATTTGCACAGAGGCATAAAACTCCGGGTCCTCGGAGATAACGCTCCCCACCAGCGTTAACAGCACCTTGTAAGTGCTCCCGCCAACTGCTTCCATCTCTCTCAGTCGGTCAAAGCTCAACAGGGTATCAGCCGAAACTATGGCAATAAAATGAGAGAGTCCAAGAATGACTGCCATCATCTCATCGTGTTCATTGGGGGTCATCATGGTGGCTCTGGCTCCTCGTGCTTCCAAGTACTCCCTGATTTTTTGAGCCAGGGCTGTCTCTTCTTCGTTAGTAGGTGTCAGAATAAAGTTCTGATTTATAATATCTCTGGCGCCGGGACCAAACATTGGATGGGCACCGAGCACTACCCCTGTTTTTATATGCTTATGCATCATTTCCACCGGGGATACCTTGATGGATGTAATATCAATAATAAATTGACCTGAATGGGTGTGGGGGCAGATTTGCTCCACTACCTCCTCAAAATTGTCTATTGGCACTGATACCAGAACCACATCGGCATTTTTAACTGCTTCCACATTGGTGGCGACTTCAACACCCAGTTGTTGCTTGGCTTCCAGTAGCTTTTTTTCGTTTCTCCCGGTTATTATTACCTCCTTGCCATCTTTCAATAAAAAACTGGCAAACCACCGTCCCATCTTTCCCGAGCCGCCAATTATTGCTATTTTCATCTGTTCACTCCGTAGCTCTCTTCACTTTGCTTTAGGATACGAGCCCAGAACCTTGACGAAGATGGAAGAATTTCTCAGGTTCTCTAGAGCCTCTTTGGGTGCCTTATCTTCCCGGTGACCTTCAAAGTCCAGATAAAAATTATACTCCCAGGGTTTTTGTCTCGTTGGTCTGGATTCAATTTTGGTCAA
>JAPVWE010000322.1 GCA_028572035.1 Desulfobacteraceae bacterium
TCCTATGCTATTAAGTTATGTCATATCCCCAGAGGGATTAAATCCTTGACAATATGTGACGCCATTTCCTATCTTTCCTTCAGAACCTAACTGGATTGTATAGGAATTTCCTTTTTTGAGATTGCTTCGCTTTGCTCGCAATGACAAGATCAGCCTCTAAATGTCATTGCGAGGAGTCCCGAAAGCTTTCGGGACGACGAAGCAATCTAAATTTATGAATAATGATGTTATCTGCGTATATCTGCGAAAATCTGCGTCCCATTTAACTGGAGATCAACGTATGGAACTTGAAAAGGTCATAAATGAGCGCCACAGCACAAGGGCATTCCTGAAAAAGCCACTACCTCGAGAGGTGATCGAAAAACTGCTCACCCTTTCCACCAAGGCCCCTTCAGCAATCAACCTTCAGCCCTGGGAGTTTACGGTTGTCATTGGAGAGGAGCTCCGGCGTTTAAGCAGGACTCTGGTAAAGAGGATGCGTGAAAGGGACATCTCCTGTGGTCCCGATGCACTGAGACCCTTACCAGAGTATCTCATGGATCGCCAGCGGAAACTGATGGACTGCATCCTGCCCCGCTTAGAAAAAGGAGTTAACTTCCAGGATTTCATAAATGAGGGTTCCTGTGATTTTTACGGTGCCCCCGCAGCCGTTATAGTGACCATCGACCAGGTTTTTTCAAAATCCAGATTGGTTGACCTGGGTATTGCTGTAGGCTATATGGTGCTTGCAGCCCATAATATGGGTTTGGGGACATGCCCAATCGGGATCATAAGTGCCTTTGCCGATGAAATCAAAGAAGCGTTAAGTATAGCTGAGGAAAAGGATGTTGTTATGGGTATAGGCGTTGGATATCCCGATCCTGACTCCCCGGTTAACCTGGCCAGCTCCAGCCGCGTGCCCGTACATGAGGTGGCTCGATTTTACTAGGTACGGAGCAACCTTATATTCCTCTTTAGCCTTTCCAACCCTGCCCGTTCAAAGGCGGTCTTTCCAAAGGTGCTTTTAAAATCTGGCTCGGTCATTCCAAGAATACTATCCGTGGATGGAAGTGAGACAATTCCAGGGCCTTTTCTATTTAAAGGACAGACCTCCTGGCAGACATCACAGCCAAAAAAGGTATCTCCCATTTTTCCGGCTATCTCCCTATTGATATCATCCTTTGACTCGATAGTCAGATAGGAGAGACATCTGGAGACATCAATGTAAAACGGGGCCTTCAGGGCACCTGTGGGGCACCTATCAATACATTCGGTGCATGAACCACACCTGTTTTCCGGCTCCTTAAAAGAGGGGGCAGGAAAGCGGGCTGTGGTCAAGATCTCAGCTAAATAACAGTATGAGCCATGATCTGGGACAATCAACATATTGTTTTTGCCAATAAAACCAATTCCGCTGCTTACAGCAAAGCTCTTTTCAAGAATAGGTGCAGAATCAACACATATCCTGGAGTGGCTTTCAGGAGAACTCTCTTCTATGAATGTGCATAGTTTTTTCCCCAATCTCCTCAATCGGAGATGATAATCTTCTTGTTGAGGCGTGCTATACCTCGAGGCAGTGAATCCGTCAGGTGTAGATGGCGTGCTTGCGGAATATGGATATGCAAGAGAGATTATAGTCTTTAATCCATCAAGGAGCTTTTTGGGGTCCCTCCGCAGATCTACACTCCTCCTTAAGTAAGTCATATCGCCTATTTCAACCTCTCTGAGCCAGTGAAGAAAGAAGTTAAAGTAGATGGGTGTCTCTGGTTTGGAAAAGCCGACAGCAATAAAGCCTAGCTCCTTGGCCCTGTGTATGAAAGCCTGGTTAAGCATAGTAAACCAAAGTTAAAAGTGCCTAAAGTGAGC
>JAPVWE010000323.1 GCA_028572035.1 Desulfobacteraceae bacterium
GCAAACATTACATGAGGCCCAATCTCTCGAATATTGTGCTGGGAGATTTCCGGTTCTTCCGGGAAATTAAGGGTGTAGCCGATCTGAAGGCCGCAGGATATAGACATCATCTGCTCGCCAATCCATGCAAAGGGAAGATAGGATACAAAGTCATCGGTATCATAACAGGGGTCAACTGCCATGAGGTTTTGACCCATACTCAGCATATTGTAGTGGGTTAATAGGGCGCCTTTGGGGAGAGCCGTTGTGCCGGATGTATAAAACAGCAGGCAGATATCCTCACCATGGCCTTCATTTATCATTTTTTCAAAGAGGTCCGGTTCCTTCTTATCAAGCTCTCTGCCAAGCTCCTGGGCCTTCTTTATGCTCATCAAAAATTCCTGCTGGTAGCGCCTCATCCCCTTGGGGTCATCCCATATTATGTATTCTAATTTCAGACAATCAGGCATAATAGCCAGGGCTTTATCAACCTCCTCCTGGGTCTCTCCTACAAAGAATCTGCTGTCTGAATGATCTACGATATATTTGACCTCATCCATCATACAATCCTGAAAAAGCCAGACCGGTATGGCTCCAGCGCACATGGCAGCCATCTCTGTCCAGATCCCCTCAGGCCTGTTATCGCCGATCATGGCCACCTTGTCTCCCTTTCTTAAACCGAGGCTGACCATTCCCAGACAAAGATACTTTACGTTATCAAGGTAGTCCTGCCAGGTGAAAGGCCGCCATATGCCAAATTCCTTCTCTCTCATGGCAACCTTTCCACTTCCATATCTTTTGCATTGCCTTAGAAATAATTGGGGAATAGTCAGGTCTTTTGTTATTTCTACCTTTTCCTCACCCATTCTATCTCCTTGTTATGTAAAGGTCTTCTTCACCTAAGTATGCCTTAACAACCTCAGGGTTTTTGCTAACCTCTTCCGGGACTCCATCAATAATCATATTACCGAAATCAAGGACAAGAACCCTATGGGAGATGTCCATTACCACGCCCATATCGTGCTCCACTAATACACAGGTTACCTTCCAGCGTTCCTCTTCATTTATGTCAAGAATAAACCTGGCCATGTCCTCTACTTCTTCCAGGTTCAGCCCAGCCATGGGCTCATCTAAAAGGATCACCTCTGGCCTGAGCGCCAGGGCCCTTCCAAGCTCAACCCTTTTCTGCAAGCCATAAGGAAGCATATGAGCCACCTGATCCCGGATACCCTCAATCTCAAGCAGATCGATAATCTCCTCCTCAATGAATTCCCTCTCTTCTATCTCCTCTTTTCTTGTCTTGCCTACATAAACGGAGCCACTGAGGATGCCAGATTTAAGATGGATATGAGAACCCATCCTGATATTATCGAGTACCGTCATTCCTCCGTACAGCTCGAGCTTCTGGAAGGTCCTGCCAATTCCAAGCTCAGCAATCTTATGAGGAGAAAGACGATTAATCCTCTGTCCTTTAAAAAACATATCTCCTTTCTGGGGGCGATAAAGACCATTAATGCAGTTCATCATCACCGTTTTACCGGCACCATTTGGCCCAATAATAGAATGTATCTCCCCTTTTCTTACCTCTAGATCAATACCATTCAGGGCCTGTACCTTTCTAAAGGCCATATGGATATTCTCAAGTCTTAGAACAACATCCCCTGCTTGCATTTCACCTGCGTTATTCATACCCTTTAGGTCTCCATCGTTTAAGGTACCTAAGTTAGTATAAGATGAAAACAAATAAAAAAAGCCTGTATCTAAGGTTTACATAATGAGGCTCTTTTAAATTCTCCGTAGATTTCTTATTTGGAAAGATAAACAAAGGGTTATCAAGAAGGTAGCTTGAGAAT
>JAPVWE010000324.1 GCA_028572035.1 Desulfobacteraceae bacterium
AAATATATTCACAGTTGCCTGGGGATTATTATTCCTTAGCGCTTCTAGCCCTATCAAATAATTGACATAAATACTATTTGGAGCTTGCTTTTCTGCTTGACGTAAGTATTGTAGAGCTTCAGCGTAATTTCCTTTTAGGCGTGACATATACCAATCCAGGTAGCTCTGTTCAAAAAGCGTGAGATGCTCGCGGTATTTATTTATAAAACGAAATTCAGAATCAGCTTTGGCATATTCGCCTAAAGTACCATATATGATAGCTATACGAATGCGAGGAGCTAAAAACTCCGGATCACGCTCCGCTGCCAGCTTAAAGTGGTGAAGTGCTTGGAGATAATCTTTATTGAAATATTCCAATCCAACTATATGTTCTCGGTAAGCATCGTAGAGAGGAGGTTTCGAGACTCGGAGTATTTTACTGGGTATGGAATCGAAGTAAAGCTCCAGGGTACCCAATACTCGCTGGCGCAATGTTTCGATAACTTCCATCGGGGAATCACGTGATCCATTGACGTCCTCAAGGGAATGGATTGGCTTTCCTTTTGCCGAATCTGTTATCTCGATCTGGAATCGCAGGACCTCGTCCTTCAAATAATAAGAGCCCCAAATCACTGTTCCTACTTCTGTTTTCTTAGCCAAGGCACGGAGTAGAGCCATGCTATCAAGCCCGCTGGTTTTGATCCCCACCTCATTTGAAGACTGTAAAACTATTGTCGTCGGAACTACCTCAACAACATCGGTCCGTGAAAGAGCTTGTGTAATCCAATCGGCGGCCACTCGGCCATAGGGGTCCAGTAATTCATCGCCAGTTTTGTTATCGAATGTAGCCACCAGGATCCGCTTAGGATCAACACTCAATTCACGCGGCCTGAAAAGTATCAGCAAGGTGATTACAATCCCCGCTAAAACTAAAGCGGGCAAGAAGATCTTTTTCAAGTTTAATGCTGACAGTATATTCTTTATTATTATTGGCTTTCTCCCGGGCAAAACTAGCTCTCTTGTAGGAATGTCCCTTTCAATTTTGTCCAGATCTGACAGAAGCTCCTCTACTCTTTGATACCTTCTCTCTTTATTTTTATGCAAGCATTTCAGAATTACAAAACTAAGGTTCTCGGGTATATGGTCGTTGATATCCCTTGGATCTTTCGGTTTTTCTGTCGTATGTTTTAGAGCTATAGTCAAGGCTATTTTCCCTTCAAAAGGAACCTTCCCGGTCGTCATCTCATACATGATTATTCCAAGCGAATAAATATCGGAACGTTGATCCACCTCTTTCCCTTCCACTTGCTCAGGAGACATATATTCTGCTGTCCCGATTACCACGCCTGTATCTGTTATTCCTTCTGCTCTCAGCGAGCGGGCTATCCCAAAATCCATAATGCGCGCATTTCCCTTTCTATCTACCATGATGTTTTGTGGCTTTAAATCTCGATGCACAACCCCTAGCCCATGAGCCTCAGCCAGCCCCTCGCACACCTGTTTGGCTATAAAAATAGCCTTTGCTGCACTTAACGGACCCATTCTTATAAGTGAGCTCTTTAAATCCTCACCAGGCACAAATTCCATGGTGATGTAGTTGGATCCCCGCTCCTCCCCGAGGTAATACATGCGGCATACATTCCTATGAGATATCTTTCGGGCTAATTTCAGTTCATTCTTGAACCGACTAATCGACTCCTTATCAGACTTAGTTTCAGGATTAATGAGCTTTAAAGCTACCTTCTCGTTTATCTTTTTGTCGTATACTTTGTAGACTCTGCCCATGCCTCCTTTAGCCAACTCTTCAATAACCTGGTACCTCCCAGCAAAAGTGCTTCCCGTAGTTAGCTC
>JAPVWE010000325.1 GCA_028572035.1 Desulfobacteraceae bacterium
TTACTGGGGTCTTCCTCAATCTTATTGCGCAGGCGTTGGATATATACCTTGAGATACTCAGGTGAGTCAGTATATTCTTCCCCCCACACTTTCCCCAGTAGTGCCTGATGGGTAAGGGTAGTATTTGGGTTCAGTACCAGATAGTATAGCAAGTTATATTCAGTGGGTGTGAGCCTCACCGGTTGCTTGTTGACAGTCACGGTTCGGCTAACAAAATCAATAACCAGATTGGAGCTGCTGAAGATTTTATGCCTAGTTCCATGTTCCGGGATTTGAGTTCGGCGAAGGATGGCTTTTACCCGTGCCAGAAGTTCCATATGGCTGAAGGGCTTAATGATGTAATCATCCGCTCCCAGTTCTAATCCTCTTACTTTGTCCACTTCAGCATCTCTGACAGTAAGGATAGCAACGGGCACGTTAGAAAAAGACCGTATTTTCTTCAGTACTTCAAGACCATCCAGATCAGGGAGACCAAGGTCAAGGATAACGACATCAGGGAGGTTGTCCTTAACCATAGTTATTCCTCTATGTCCCTTGTCAGTATGGATTACTTCAGAATCAGGCCAACGCAGCTCGAAGCACATAGAAACGGCATCAACAATTTCTGGGCTATCTTCTATTACCAAAACCTTCAAATGAACCCTCCTGGAATTAGTAAATTATTAGCCAACCTCTCTATCTATGGATTCTACTCACCAATGGGAAGGGAAAAGGAAAAAATGCTGCCCTTCCCAACCGTACTTTCTACCCACATACTACCCCCGTGTCTTTCCACCAGCTGTTTGCTCAAGGCAAGCCCTAGACCTAGCCCTGGAAAGCGTTGCCTATCAGCCTCAATCCGATAATATGGCTGAAATATCCGCTCCTGCTCCTCCTCGGAAACGCCAAGGCCGTCATCTTTCACCGCCACAACGAGTTTATCACTTTGCCTTCTTAACTTAATTTGTATCTTGCCGTTCTCACCGCTGAATTTGATAGCGTTGGTTATCAGGTTGACCACTATTTGCTCCAAACGCCTATGATCCGCAAGGACCATTGGTACAGAGGATGATATGTCCAAACTGATCGACTGGTTCTTTTCATTTGCGAAAGGCAGTTGTTCATTAACCACGTTCTGTAATATAGGTCGGACATCAAGAAGCTCTAAATTCAGCTCGAAGGCCAAGCTCCCTAATCTGGCCATATCCAGAAGCTCAGACAGCCTAGCCTCTAGTTTGTGAATAGCGCGAATTATGGTTTGGGTTAGTCTTACCGCCGGGCTTTGTGTTTTGGCGTCGAGCTCTTCAATCAGTAGGCCTACTGTGGCAACAACAGCAGTAACAGGTGTTTTAAGCTCGTGAGCTAAAGCATTAAGAAACTGTAATCTTTCCTTCTCTTCCATTTCTAGCTTTATCCGTTTTTCTCTTTCCAGTGCATAAAGATGAGCAATCTTAATAGTACCAGCTATCTGGGCGCAGATTTGCTCTAGCATCTTCTGCTCCCTTGCTCCGTAGGTATCGGGTTGAGTACTTGATAGCGTAATAACAGCAAAAACCTCATCGTCGGAAAATAGAGGTACATGAATCAATGACCCTAAATTCTTCTTAGGTTCGATGAAGTCTGTAGAAAATCGTTTTTTCTTGGCAATGCCACGCTGTATGAGAGTACTTTTGTGGTTTACGACCCAGCCGATAGCCGAGCCCTTAAGGGCATAACTGCTCTGGTCTAGTAGCATTGTCTCCATCTCTGGCAAGATAGACTGAACTGTGAACTTTCCCTCTTCAATCCACGCAGCAGATAAGCAGTCAAAGCTGACGAATTTTTTTATCTCTTGAGCCAAGG
>JAPVWE010000326.1 GCA_028572035.1 Desulfobacteraceae bacterium
TTAAAACGTACAGCCCTGAACGGTGAACCCTGAACCTGTGAACCCCTACTTTATCAGATAAGGTGCCCAATGGGTGATAAGAGAATCAAAAAAAAGCAACTACCACATCTCCTAATAGCCTTGAAAAAGGACTATGAGGTCTTTGTGCCTGTTAAGGAAGATGATTTCTACACCTTTAAACCACTAACGGATAAAGAAGAGCTAGACCTTAGTTTCACCAACACACGCCTCTCAGCAAAATCACTGATCTTTCCCCAATCAGAGAGGATCTTTGAATTCACCCTGGATGAGCAAAGCAAGGATGCCCATATCATAGAAGAGAGCCCAAAGCACTACCCACCGAAGGTGATAGCAGGCATAAGGCCATGTGATGCCAGGGCCTTGAGACTGGTGAATGAAAACTTTGACAGCCCGGAATTTAAAGATCCATGGTGGGTCAGGCGCCTGGAGTCAACGAGGTTCATAGGCCTTGGATGCAATGAACCTTGCAGCACCTGTTTTTGCACATCTGTTGGCTGTGGACCTTTTAGTGAAGAGGGCCTGGATGTCCTGCTTTTTGATCTCGGAGAAGACCTTTTGGCCAGGGCAGTTACACAGAAGGGTGAGATCCTCTTGAATCTAGGGGGAGTTGGCAGGGATGCGGGGAGCGATCTAACGAAGAAAGCAGACAATCTCAGGATACAAACTGAGAAGAAGATAGGCGCTCATGTTCCTACAGAGAAACTAAAGGAGAAAAATGTTAAAGATCTCTTTGATGCCCCTTTCTGGGATGATGTTGCCTTTGGTTGTATAAACTGTGGTACCTGTACATTTCTGTGCCCTACTTGCTGGTGTTTTGATATACAGGATGAGGTCACAAAAAAGCAGGGGGATAGGATCAGAAACTGGGATAGCTGCATGTTTCCACTCTTCACCCTGCATGCCTCAGGACACAACCCAAGGGCTGAAAAGGTGCAGAGGGTCAGACAAAGATTCATGCATAAGCTAAAGTACTATGTGGATAAATACAAAAATGGTGTTGCCTGTGTTGGTTGTGGAAGGTGTATTAGGCATTGTCCTGTAAATATCGATATACGAGAGGTCTTTAAACTCATGAATGAGTTATGAATAGTAAGGAGTATGCAGTAGGCAGTAAGCAGAAAAACCGTGCATACTGCCTACATTGAATAATAAGGAGGCTGTCTTGTCAGACAACCCATATCTGCCTTCTCCGGTAAGGATTCAAGAGATCATTACAGAGACCGAGGATAAGAATCTAAAGACCTTTAAGTTGGTCTTCCTCAACAGGCAAGATGAGCAAGGATTTACATTTACCCCCGGACAGTTCTGTGAAGTTTCTGTCGCAGGCAAGGGGGAGATACCAATCGGTATTGCCTCATCGCCAACCGAGAAAGGCTTCCTCATGTTCACTGTTAATAAGACCGGGGTGGTAACCAGATACCTTCACAATATGAAGGAAGGGGATATCATCGGTGTCAGGGGACCACTGGGTAACTGGTATCCCTGGGAGAAGATGGAGGGAAAGAGTGTGGTAGTAATCGGTGGGGGGTTTGCATTTACCACCTTGAGATCAGGCATTGTCTACATGCTCCATCCAGACAATAGAAACAGGTTTAAGGATATTACTGTTGTATATGGGGCACGATCTCCTGGTCTGCTTCTCTACAGGCAAGAGCTTGCTCAATGGGAGAGGAGGGATGACATAAACGTCCATATCACGGTTGATGCAACCGATGATCCGGACTGGCCCTATAATGTCGGCTTTGTACCTACCATTACGGAGCAGAAGATCACAACCAGTAAGGACTCCTATG
>JAPVWE010000327.1 GCA_028572035.1 Desulfobacteraceae bacterium
ATTTTCTGTAGTGATCCTGTCAAACCTGAGTAATTTTAGTACGGGACGAATCGCAAGAAAAATTGCAGATCTGTATCTCGCAGACCAATTCACAGAATCTCCAGCTCCCAGGCAGAGGCAACGTCCTCGAGGAGAAAGGCCCAAGCCCGTTAAACTTACATCTTCACAATTGCAGACATATGTCGGTAACTATTACAGTGATGAACTCGATATTACTTATACTCTTGATGTGGAAAGCAATAATTTGGTTTTAAAACTTCGAGAGACTTCGAGCATTCTTACTGCGTATTCAACCGATAACTTTGGTTGGGGCAGAAGGAGATTGGAATTCAAGAGAGATAGAGAAAAAAGAATTACTGGTTTTATACTGCAGGCAGGACGCGTTAAGAATTTGAAGTTTCAAAAGATTAGGGAATAATGATAAAGAAAATGCTCTTTTAAATTAAATATACTCAAGGAGGATTTAATGAGAAAAAAAATATTTTCTTTCACCGGCCTTCTGTTATTGCTTTTGCCATTTACACTCATCGCCCAGACCACACCGGATGAATTTTTAGGCCACAGAGTTGGTGCAGACCGTAAGCTTGCTGATTACAACCAAATTCAGGCTTACTTCCAAAAGCTCGATAAGGAATCTGGGAAAATCAAGGTTTTGACCATCGGTAAAACGACTTTAGGTAAACCCATGATCATGGCCGTCATTACTTCCGAAGATAACATGGCTAAGCTCGACACCTATCGGGGAATAAGCAAAAAACTGAGAGATGCAAGGGGCCTGACTCCAGATGAGGCCAGAAAGCTGGCCGAGGAAGGTAAGGTTATCGTTTTTATAACGTGTAATCTTCACTCAGATGAAATCGGCTCCTCTCAGATGGCTTTGGAATTTGCCTACAAATTAGTTACGGGAAAAACACCCTTTGATGCTGATAAAGTTCTGGAAGATGTCATCATTCTGATTGCGCCAACCATTAATCCTGACGGCCAGCAAATGGTAACTGATTGGTACCGAAAATATGTGGGCACCAAATATGAAGGCGGCCGTATGCCCTGGCTGTATCAACATTATGCCGGTCATGACAACAATCGTGACTGGTTCATGTTAAACCTGGCTGAAACAAAAGCCGTCACAAAAGTCATGTATCAGGACTGGATTCCTCAAATCCATATCGACCAGCATCAGATAGGCTCTTCGGGTGCACGTCTCTGGATCCCGCCTTTTGCAAATCCTCCCAATCCCAATGTCCATCCTCTTATCTGGCGTGGAGTTGCTCTGTGTGGAATGAACATGGCCTATGACCTCCAGAAGAATGGCTTCAAAGGTGTCCAATACGGCCAGGAATTTGCGGGATGGTGGGATGGAGCCTGTGATAACACTCCCTGGTTTCACAATACCATATGCCTCCTCAGCGAGGCGGCCTCTGTCAAGGTAGCTAGCCCAATTAATATCGACCTCTCAGAAATATCAAAATCATATATCGAAAAAAGCATGCAGTTTCCGGACCCATGGCCTGGTGGCTGGTGGAGGCTGAGAGACATCGTGGATTACGAGCTGACCCTTTCCCTGAGTCTGGTTAAGACAGCTTATCTCCACAAGGAAGATTTTTTGTACAACTTTTACAAAATGTGCAAAGATTCCATCGAAAAAGAGAGGAAGGCCAGCCGTATGCTTTTGTCATTCCCAAAAAGCAGTGGGATTGCCCGACCACACTCAGAATGCTCGACATCCTGATGTCCGCTGGCGTAGAAATCAATCAAGCTAAAGAGGAGTTCATCGTTGCCGACAAAGTCTACGCTGCCGGCTCTTTTGTCATCCT
>JAPVWE010000328.1 GCA_028572035.1 Desulfobacteraceae bacterium
CTGTCCACCAGCCATACAAAGCCATCCTCATCCATTCTGGCCATGTCACCTGTTAGAAGCCAACCCTTAAAAAGGGTACCGGCTGTTGCTTCAGGGTTCTTATAGTACTCCTTCATCACCCCTGGCCCCTTTACCATGAGCTCACCGGTTCTTCCCTTAGAAACAGGGTTCCTGTTTTCATCCACTACCTGACATTCCCAATCAAAACCGGGGATCCCTATGGCCCCAACCTTGTGTATATTTTCTATTCCAAGATGGACGCATCCTGGTCCAGTTGTCTCACTTAACCCATAATCGGTATCATAGTCATGATGAGGAAATACCTTTTTCCAGTTCTTTATCAGACTTGGTGGTACTGGCTGAGCACCAATATGCATCAATCTCCATTGATCCAGTGTATAATCAGCAAGTCTTACATCTCCATTCTCTACTGCCACAAGAATATCCTGTGCCCAGGGAACCAACAGGAAGACAACAGTTACCTTCTCTTCTGATATAGCCTCTAAGATCCACTCAGGCCTTACCCCTTTGAGAATAACTGCCTTAGCCCCAACTATAAAATTCCCAAACCAGTGCATCTTGGCACCGGTATGGTAGAGGGGTGGGATGCAAAGAAAATTATCCTCATGTGTTTGATTGTGATGGCGATTTTCAACTATGCAGGCAGCCTCAAGGTTTCTATGGGTCAAAAGGATCGGCTTTGGTGTACCTGTTGTACCAGAGGTGAAATAAAGGCCTGCCTCGTCTTCTATACTCATTGAAACATCAGGGTTTCCCGGAAAACTCCTTTCCAGAATATTCTCATATTTCTCTGCATAATCAGGCCTGATCTCATCTGGCCCCATAAAGATATAATCCTTTATGGTACTTAAATCTCCCCTTATCTCGTTTACCCTTTCTATGAATTCCTCTCCAAAGATCATGGCCGTACCTTCAGCGATCCCGGCACATAGTCTTATCTCCTGAGCAGAAAACCTGAAATTCAATGGCACCGCCCACGCCCCGGTCCTCAAAATTCCAAAGTAGGCTGGTAGCCACTCAAGACAGTTCATCATGAGGTGAATAACCTTATCACCCTTTCTAATTCCCTTAGCTATGAGGGCATTTGCAAACCTGTTGGCCTGATCATCAAACTCCTTCCATGTTATCTCCACCCTCCTGTTATTTGCCGGATCCCGTTCAATAAGGGCAATCTCGTCACCATACATCCTGGCATTCCGTCCTAAGATATCTCCTATAAGCATCTCTTATCCTCCTTAGAAAATTTTTCCCTTTTTTTCTTGACAAAAATATTCTATATTCATAACAATTCGACAGTTGCAGCTATGAAATAGCTATAGCATAACTAGTGTCTCAACGAAAACCCCTAATTTTCATTTTGAAACTGGATGAACTATCTGCTTTGCTACAACTAGCCTCGGGTCTATATCCTGAGAGAGGTTTTCGTTCAAAGGGACTACTTAGTGCTTGACCGAAAAGTGCCAAAATGTCATTGCGAGGAGTGCAACGACGTGGCAATCTCATTAATTATTCATTAATTTCACTATTATGAGATTACTTCGCTACCGCTCGTAATGACAGAATGAGAGTTTTCGTTCAGGGACTAGTTAACAATATTTTGGCTGAAGGGGTAAGATGTTACCCTTAATGTTTGTCCTTTTGGGCTAGGTTTATAACAATTTTAAACAGGGAGGAATTATTATGCGAAAGTTATTTATTTTAGCACTGATTGCAGGGTTTGTTTGTTTTGGTTTGGGCACCTTTGCATGGGCGAAACCAATAAAGGTAGGGGCGATAATTAACCT
>JAPVWE010000329.1 GCA_028572035.1 Desulfobacteraceae bacterium
GTTTGCGGTGCAGATTGCCAAGTACTTTGGGGCTGTAGTGACTGGCGTAGACAGCACGAGGAAATTGGACATGCTGCGCTCGATTGGTGCAGACCATGTCATTGATTACACTCAAGAAGATTTCACTAAAAATGGGCAGCATTATGACCTGATTCTAGATGTTGTGGTACATCGTTCGATTTTCGATTATAAGCGTGCTTTGAGTCCCAAGGGAATTTGTGTCTTTGTCGGAGGTTCCATGACTCGAGTGTTTCTAAATACGCTTCTAGGACTATTGGTTTCAATGATGGGGAGTAAGAAAATGGGTTTAGGGATGTGGAAACCAAACAAAAAAGAGGATTTGGTTTTTTTGAAAGAGCTTTTTGAAGCCGGCAAAGTAGTACCTGTTATAGATAGACGTTACCCCTTAAGTGAGGTCCCCGAAGCTCTCCGGTATCTTGAAGAAGGGCACGCCAGAGGGAAGGTAGTAATAACCTTGTAGGGTAGTACCTGCTCCACATTAGTTAAAGTTGTGCAGGCAAAGTCACAATCGACTGTTTTGTTCAGTACGAAATAATATTCCCTTTTTAGCAAGCCTAGGGAGGCATCGCCATGGGGGTATTGACAATTGACGTGAGGAGGTTAGAATAATGCCAACGTGTAAAATGACCTGAATAACACGTTTTGGGAGGTATCGAAATGACAACCGGTATGACTGAAGAACAAATCTATGAGGAGGCCAGAAAAAGGGTTAAGGCAAAGAGAGGCTTCTGGGGTGGCTTTATCTTCTACGCGGTAGTGAACATCATTTGCTTCCTTGTATGGGCGTTAGGTGGTGGAGGGTATCCCTGGTTCCTCTGGGTCTTGGGCCCTTGGGGAATACTTATTATATTGCCCCATTATTTGCGTGTATTTGTCTTCGGAGGGAAATCGGAGAAAAGAGCAATAGAACAGGAGGCAGAACGGATAAGAAGAGAACAAAGTTAGCCACTATACTTTGTTATAATCGCAATTAATAGGAGCCTAAATGGTAAAAAATACCTTTACCAGAGGAATTGTATTGGGGATTATCGGTGGCTCAGTAGGTATGATAGCGATGGATCTCGTTATGGTCGCTGAGTTTTTGATAAAGGGACTGCCAATATATACCTACCTTGAGCTGATTGGATCAGTTTTGGGCGGTGGTGTTGCTCTCGGTGCGATATTACATCTTTTAGTCGGTTCACTCCTTGGCCTGATCTTCAGTGCAGTAGTGTTAAAGGTTGACGCTCTTCGCATAAATACTGTTAGAAAGGGTGTAGGGCTAGGATTTCTAGCCGGGGCAGTGACTATACCCCTGGGATGTTTACCATTCGCAATCATAGCCGGAGTACCTGTAGCGACGCTGGTTAGCTTCTCCACCATCCCTCACCTGGTGTGGGGTATAGTTCTAGGAGTAATCGTTGGCTATGGACTTCGAGCACAAGGAGGAAAATATAGGAAAAATACTAGCCAGAATCTGTAATTCCTGTTCCCCGTGCGTTTATGCCCGTAATAAACCTGATACCACATTTGGGAAGATAATGCGCTGGCACGGCTCTTGGTGTCCCGCATGGAATGCTTGGGAGAAAGTCTACGGGGAGAATGCTGAGGCGGAAAAGGGGAAGCAAGACTGATAGTATCACTGTTTCAGCTACATCTGATACTTTTTATTATGGTTGAACATACATCCCGATATCTACGCTATCAGTTTCCTCTCAAATGCCGCAACTACACTCCGCACGGATATGGGTCAATATAGCCAGATTAATAATCCTATATAGAAACCCATAGTTTTATAGTA
>JAPVWE010000330.1 GCA_028572035.1 Desulfobacteraceae bacterium
CAGAGGTTCAAATCCTCTCCCCGCTACCATAATTATATCAAGGGCTTAGATAATTTTCTAAGTCCTTTTTTATTTTCCAGCCTTAAATTCTTCCGAGAGAATATTATAATACAATGGACATCCCCTAAGTTTGCTCTTGCAATGGTGAATTCATCTTCTATATAATATGCAGCACCGCTTTAGTTATTGACAACTTGATAGTGTCCAGCTATTTAGTGCTTGAACGAAAACTCTTAATTGCGAAGAGCAAGAAAGGTTCTGGGGGTTAATGAATAGGTTTAATCCGAAATCAAATATGGTAAGCTGTTTGATCGTATTGAGCCTTGCAATCGCTGGAGTCTTTTTTGCCTTTTCTGCCTGGTCCAAGACACAGAAGGCAGAAAATGAGTGTCTGACATGCCATCTGGATGTTCACCTCAAGGAGGGCTCAAGTTCATACAAGCACACTCCCTTTGAAAATGGAGAATGTGGCATCTGCCACTCGAAACAGGAAGGTGCTGTGAGGGAGAAGCGAGCCTCGAAAAGGCATAGAATGGAGCCAAATATTTTGACCAATCCCGGCTATCTTACAGAACATGCCATCTTGCTGAAAGGGCTCATTAGTGGAGCGAGCTATGATATCAATCTTGTGTTTAAGGATCTGCCGGGAAATAAGGTGAAAACCAGGGTGAGAGGAATCGTCCCGGCAATGGTACGAAATAAAGCACGAAATGATAAGAAACCACCGGTAATATCCGGGATCAGGGTCGTCCCAATAGAAAAATCGCCGTTTCCTTCAGCGACCATCATGTGGGATACTGATGAGCCGTCAACCTCTCATATAGAATACGGTCTTTCTGATCAATATAGCGAATGCAGCTCGGAGGATATCGCCATGGTAAAGCATCACCGGGTAAACATCTCTAAACTAAAAGACGGAAAGGATTACCACTTTCAGATCATATCCCGGGACATGTTCGGCAACCAGGCTGTCTCTGAGGATTGTCTGTTCAATACAGCGAAGATAACAGGAACTGATGTCACGGAAAAAGGAGAACCCACGAAATTGGCGGTGAACAACGTGGAAATCTTTATGCTGCGCAAGAGAGCAAAATCGTCAGACCTTTGTTTGTGCTTTGAGACCACGCGGGGCGCAATTGTGATCGATGTTGAGTGCAAGAAAGTGAAGGATAGGTGTACAGACCTGAGCGTTGGCAAGGAACTTACCATTAATGCCTGTCGTCGGTGCCATCCCGCTGACGCCTTAGGCCTAACCCATATTGTGGGAGTTGCAGCAAAACCGACAACAATGGTTCCTGATTATTTGCCGACTTTGAAAGGTAATATCATAACCTGCGTCACCTGCCACTTTGCGCACGGCGGAGGAAGGCAATATTTTGCGCGCTCAGATACAATCAGTTGCGAGACCTGCCATAGGGAATAGCACCGAATGTGGAGTGAGTAGAGGAGGCAACATGTCAAGTTCTAAGATGACTTATAAGCGAAAATGGCTTTTTAACTTCTCCATAAAAAGAAGGCTCCAGTTTCATATGCTGGTCAAGATATGGAGCATTATCCTTGCGTCGCTGCTCGTTACGGGGATAATTTTCTATTTCTACAGCGATATAAATATTGGCAAGTCCTACCGATTATTTCATATAACGGCAGATAACTTCATGGATTTTCTTGCCCCTGTGCTTGTTTGCGGCTTTCTTGTGAGCCTGATCCTGGGTTTTGTTGCATCCCTTTTGTTTCCACATGCGATTGCCGGGCCTCTGTACAGGATAGAAAAGGAGTTGGTTGAGATCGGAAAGGGGAA
>JAPVWE010000331.1 GCA_028572035.1 Desulfobacteraceae bacterium
ATCTATGAGGTGTACCGTAAGACCGAGTGCCCTCAACTGGCTGGCCAGATAGAGTAAACCTAATGGTTTTGACCATAGATCATAGGCTGCAAAATCATATACCCATGGATTAATAAGAATTAAAGTAGGTTTCATAAAGGAATTAGGGTTTGTTGGGTTTATTGCCTGCCCGCTCGCCAAGCCTTGCGAGGCAGGCGGGAGTTGATAACGTTTTAGCACAAAAAATACAATAAACTCAACAAACAACGGACCCTACATAAACCTTGAAGGAGGCCTTTATGAGGGCAGTTGTGCAGAGGGTAAAGATGGCTGAGGTAATGATTGGCAGTGAGGAAGTGGGAGAAATTGGGAAAGGTCTCCTGATCTTCTTGGGTGTTGGGGTAGAGGACAATAGTGACGATGCAGAGTATCTGGCTTCCAAGATTGCCCACCTTAGGATCTTTAGCGATGATAATGGAAAGATGAACCTATCTCTTCTGGAAACCGGTGGTGAGGCTCTTGTTGTGTCACAATTCACCCTCTGGGGAGACTGTAGGAAGGGCAGGAGACCTTCTTTTACGCGGGCGGCTGATCCCGCTGTTGCCAATGATTTATACCAGAGATTCATAGGCATTCTTAAGGGAAAAGGTATTCAGGTGGCTGAGGGAAGATTTCAGGAGATGATGGATGTCCATCTTGTAAACGATGGACCAGTCACCATGCTACTTGATAGTGTCAAAAACTTTTAGGTAAGGAAGGTTTTATCATGGATTACAAGGATGAAGATTCACAAGAAAAAACGGATGAATTAGGCCTGCCAGAAACACTGGACAAGAAGAGGCGGGTACTAAAATTCTCTATCTTGAAATGGCTTGTCTTTCTTTTTTTCATTCTCTATTTTGTCCTGTCATCTTATCGCGTCCCTCTTTTAATCAAATTGGGCGAGTATCTTATTGTAGAACATAAGGCTCAGAAGGCTGATCTAATTGTCTGTCTTGGCGGGAAAGGTGTAGAGAATGCGCTTGCAGCGATTGATGCCTACAAGAAAGGGCTTGCCCCCTATATCTTTAGAGCAAAAGAGATTAAGCCAGATGGTCTCGATTACCTCAAGGAAACGGTCAAGAGCTATCCCACAAACTTTGATCTGTTTACACTCATAACAAGAGGTTTTGGGATCCCTGAGAAGGTGATCCTCTCTTCCGAGGATAGGGTTGGGAGCACCATAGGTGAGGCCCGATTGGTGCGGAAATTTATGCTGGATAGGGGGTTTAAGTCAGTAATCGTAATCACATCACTCACCCACTCTCGCCGGGCATGGCTGACCTTCAAGAAGGTCTTCAAGGATTATGATATAAACATAATCTCTCTTCCATCCCATTATCAGCTATTTAGTCCAAAAGATTGGTGGACCAAACGAAAATATGCGAAAGAGCTTATTATTGAGTACCAGAAGTTGATCTATTATAAGCTCGCGTATCGTATTTGATAGTATCTGCACTTCCCCTGCAAGCCCATTTCTTCAGTATTTCGGTAGCGGTTAGGGGGAGGAGGCCTGCCGTTTATTGCGCCTCTGAATATCTTTCCTTATTGAGATTCTAGCTTGGAAATGCTTGTGTGGCAGGACTCGAGCTAATAGCTGACTGCTGATCGCTGAATGCCTAATTAGTGCTTGACCGAAAACCTCGGAATAAAGAGTTTCAATTTTACTCAGGCAATTTCAAGAGGCTAAAATTACTTGATGTTTTCAATCCAAAATCCGCAATCTTTACCCCGTTAAATTCCGAAGGACTATTTAACCGGGGCGCAATCCCTGGCCC
>JAPVWE010000332.1 GCA_028572035.1 Desulfobacteraceae bacterium
GTTGGTGTGAAGGGTTGAAAAAACCAGATGACCGGTAAGAGATGCCTCAATTCCCATAGACACCGTCTCTTCATCCCTCATCTCCCCAACCATGATGACATCCGGATCAGCCCGCAAGAATGCCCTCATAGCCGATGCAAAAGTAAGTCCTATCTTTGGGAGCATCTGAACCTGGCGAAGACCTTTCTGGGTAATCTCCACCGGGTCCTCTGCAGTCCATATCTTTGTCCCCGGTTTATTGATAAGGTGCAAGGCCGAATGAAGTGTAGTGGTTTTACCACTCCCGGTGGGACCAACCACCAGGACAATACCGTAAGGCTTCTGTATCATCTCGACAAATTCCTTATAATCTCTCTCATTCATACCCATCTTATCGAGCGGTATAGGTTCACCGGCGGCGAGCAGCCTCATGACAACATCTTCATTTCGTCCTGTGGTCGGGATGGTAGCCACCCTCAATTCGATATCCAGTGGAGCATATTTTTTGAATTTTATCTTGCCGTCCTGGGGAAGACGTCGTTCCGCTATATCGAGATCGCTCATGATCTTTATCCGGGAACACATTGCGCTCTTATATGTGTAAGGTATCGTCTGGTATACCTGGCACGTTCCATCAATCCTGAACCTGATAACGGCATCTTCCCTACCCATCATGGGCTCTATATGGATATCAGAGGCCCCCCTATTATAGGCATCAACAATCATCTTACTTACTAACTGAACGATGGCCCCATCTTGCTCAGTAACCCCTTCAAGGTCCTCATCTGCTGAATCGTCTCTGCTATCTAACTGCCCCAGGATATCTTCGATACTACCTGAATCACCCATGAGACTCGATCTCCGGACATCAAAGAAATGGTCAATCATCCTGATAATATCTCCCTTTAAGGAAACACAAAACTCAAATTCCTCGCCAGGGATAAGCCCTTTTATGGCGTCTTGCCCGGGTAAATAATATGGGTTTTCCATTGCTATCACTGTCTTTGAGCCAGATTGGGTCACGGGCACAAAGAGGTTTTTTCTCAAGTACGTTGGCTTCAGCCCTTTGAGTAACTGCCCCGGAATAACCATCCTTTCATCGTAGGGTATGAATCGTGTATTATAAAATGTACTTAAAGACTCTCCTATTTCCTCTTTAGACAGATGATGGTCATTCATAAGAACACTCTCTACACTGTCCCTTGTCTTCCGCGCCACAAGCATCGCCTGTTCCAGATCTTTCCGGGTAATAATATTATTATTGATAAGATAATCGAATTTTGTCTGTTTGATGTGTTGTTCTAGCTTCTTGTGGTTATGGAAGGCGATCCCTAAAACCTTGGCTATCTCCATAACAGACTTCCGGTCTTCCGAGGTGAAGTGCTTGCCGCTGACCTTGTTGATAATCTGAATCACGCCCAATAGGTTTTTGTCAAGTGTAATAGGTGCAGCTAAGACCTGCCTTGTCGTATAACCTGTTTTTTCATCCCAGCTCCTGTCAAATGTCAAGTCAGGATTTATCCGTTTCAACTCATTACTATCATAGGCATTTGCAATGTTTACTATTTTTTCCGACTTAGCACTATAACCTGCGATACTTGAATCACTAATAGGAACCCTTATCTCGTTTATCTCTTCACCTGTTTTAAATCTTGAAACAATCTCTTTACTCGCCTCATCCACTACATAGATGGTTAAGCGGTCTGCATCAAACAGGCTAAGAACACTTTCCATCAAATTGATCAATATGTCGTCAATGTCCCTGGAAGAATGTATCTTATTGGTGATAAAGTTAAGCCGTTTGCTGAATTGAAG
>JAPVWE010000333.1 GCA_028572035.1 Desulfobacteraceae bacterium
TTACCGTTGTGAACGGGGACAAGCATTACGAATTCATCATGCCCAAAGCCTGCGGGAATATTTCGCTCCAAAGAGTGGAAATGGCTTCCCCTGGTGTTGCTGGAGAATTGGAGTTTGGCGAAGTGCCAGAGCAGGAGCAAGAAGCCCAAGATGAATATGAAATCGAAAAAGCTAAGATATTCCAAGAGATATACGACCTCCTTAACGAGACGGATCTGTATTGTTCCTTTTTTATCATGGATGAAGGCGAACCGGAAACAAAGATATTCGGAGCCGAAAGAGCTTACGAGAGGGTTCAGTTCAACAACGGCGATATTGTTTACATCAACAAGGGGCGGAATGATGGGATCGAAGAAGGGCAGATGTTCATGGTACTTGAAGTGGGAGAACCGATTCCTGGATACGGCCCCCTTGTCCACCAGCGTGGAAGAGTGCGTGTCGTGGCTCTTGAAGAAAATGTATCTTCTGCTCGAGTCGAAAAGGCGTGCGGTCCGGTTATGATCGGAAACTACTTGATCCCGTTCGAAGAAAAAGAGGGACGCATGGGTAAGGACCTGGGTTACGATGTGCCCCCGTATGAAAACAACGGCCTGAAAGGAAAGATCCTTTTTATGGCAGAAGATTTTGTCCAAGCGGGAAGTGGAGCCTGGGCGCTTTTGAACTTGGGTGAGGCCAATGGTATTCAGTTGGGGCAGCAGCTTGTTGTCTACAGAAAGCTGTATGAGGGAACCCCTCTTTTTGTGTTCGGAAATATGGTGGTCATCAACACACAGAGGACAACTTGCACGGTGAAGATTCTTTCCTGTAAGGATGCTCTGCTGATCGGAGATCTCGTCCAAACAAGATAAATACTCACTGGCCTGGATTATTCATAAAAAATTCCGATACTTTTTATTATTCCACTAATATCAGAATATTATGTTTTTACCCTCTGGGCTTGCGTTTGATCATGAAGAAGAAAGGGGGCATTATTGACAGAATTTATCAATTTTGGTAGTTTAGCTCCAGAGCTTTTGTTTAAAGGTCTCAGAGAGCGGGCGTAGTTCAGTGGTAGAACGT
Organism: Desulfobacteraceae bacterium; assembly: GCA_028572035.1. GTDB lineage: Bacteria > Desulfobacterota > DSM-4660 > Desulfatiglandales > B25-G16 > JABXJZ01. Next base: position 1,060 of record JAPVWE010000333.1, read on the forward strand.
CTGCTTGCCAAGCAGAAGGTCGTGGGTTCAAATCCCATCGTCCGCTCCATAATTTCTTTTGTTATATCTCATCACAAGATGGAAATGGCGCGGTACCCAAGTGGCTAAGGGAGAGGTCTGCAAAACCTCGATTCGTCGGTTCGAATCCGACCCGCGCCTTTTTTGATCATCGGGATCGGTTCTTGGATCATAGTCCGTATATGATCTGGCAGGAATTAAGCTAGAATCGAGATTCAAGAAGCGATCCCATTTTCTGTTTAGAGGAAGATGTTGATAGATCTAGTACATCGAGCTCAAGGGATACTGCTTAGACCCAGAAGAGAATGGATTAAGATAAAAGAAGAATTTTTTCCTTTAATCTCCCAGCTTTTTTCCTCTTACGTCCTGATTTTGGCTGCTGTTCCTCCTGTGATTGGATTTCTGGGAAATATTTTGTATGGTGGTTTTAGGAAGCCATATTCTGGATGGAGCTGGAATGTAGCTGGAAAGAATTTGCTTTTCTCTATTGTTACTTATATTTTCTCCTTAATTGTTGTTTATATTATCGGGAGAATAATCAATGTCTTAGCTCCAATTTTCTCTTCTCGTCGAAGCAACCTCAATTCGCTGAAACTGGCGATTTACAGCTTGACCCCCTATTGGATTGGAGGCGTGTTATATCTAGTTCCTCGCACGGGATGGATCTTGCGAGATTTAGTTGCTCTGTATGGAATTTATATTCTCTATTCAGGATTT
>JAPVWE010000334.1 GCA_028572035.1 Desulfobacteraceae bacterium
CGATGTTATCATCCTCCCGGATAAGATCTGGGGAAACTACAACCTGGTATTTACGGTTCTTCATGGAGCAAAGATCAGACAGTATCCTCTTTTTTCATCCCAGGGGGGTTTCAATCTGAGTGCCTTTGAAGACACACTCCAAGAAGAAGCCCTGAATAGAAAAAAGATGGCAGTCCTCCTTAATTTTCCCAATAATCCCACTGGATACACGCCAACAGAGGCAGAGGCTAAAAGGATTGTGGAGATATTAGTCAGTCTGGCAGAAAAGGGCATAAATGTTTTGGCCATAGCCGATGATGCCTACTTTGGGCTTTTCTATGATGCTGATTCGATGAAAGAATCCTTTTTTGCATTACTTGCCGGGGCCCATCCAAGAATAATGGCAATAAAACTGGATGGTGCAACAAAGGAGAACTATGTATGGGGCCTGCGGGTAGGATTTGTCACCTATGGCACTTTTTTGGAAGGCAACCCTGAAGATGCCTATGAGGCCTTAGAGAAAAAGACAGCTGGCGCTGTCAGGGGTAGTATATCAAATAGCCCTCATCTGAGCCAATCCATTGTCCTTGGCTCCCTTAATTCAGATAACTACAAAATAGAAAAAGAAGAAAAATTCAGGATAATGTCAACTAGGGCAACCCGAGTCAAAGAGGTGCTGACAAATGAAAAATACAGGGAGGCCTGGGATGTATATCCCTTTAATTCAGGTTATTTCATGTGCCTGAGGCTTAAAACAGTAGATGCTGAGGAGTTAAGGCTTCATCTTTTAGACAGATACGGTGTAGGGGTAATCTCACTTGGTAAGACGGATATAAGGGTAGCCTTCTCCTGTGTAGAGGAAGAAAACATTGCCGAACTCTTCGATATAATCTTTCAGGGAATTAAAGACCTTGAGTAACTGTTCAGGTAGCCACCAAGGCACAAAGTCACAAAGAATAGACCTGCCCGCCATCGGCTTCGCCTTAGGCGAGTTTCCGAATTCCGGAACTCGGAAGCAGGCGGGTATGAGTTTTACCCCCTTATCTGAAAAGGAAGAACCTATTGCAAGAAAAACAGTTGATTAGTCTTAATATGCCCCTCATCAAAAATGGTATTAAAAGAATAATTCTTTAATCTTAGTGCCTTCGTGTCTTAGTGGCTAAATAGTTGCGACCTTGAAAAGGGATAGTAATTTATACAAAGCTAAAGACCGGAGATGCCTGATCACCGGGTGAGTATTTATCACCTGGAAAAACCCTGAAGCCAACCTTTACCTCTTTATCTATCAAATCCATCGTAGCTCTGGCTGGGTCAAAACCGATAAGGTTGCCCATTATCCAGGGGCCTTCATCGAGTTTAACAAGGCCGATAATGTATGGCACCTCATTTTGCCTGCCTTCCGGGGCAACATTTACAACAGTAAATGTCACAATCTTACCCCTCTTGCTGAGCTCAACAATATCCAGATCTGGTCCTCCACACTCCTGGCATGTCATCTTAGGTGGCACGGTTATGTTATCACAACCTTTACATTTTAATCCCAATAATTTCCCCTTTGTAAGGGCCTTGGCATAATCTTTAAAGGTAAGTTTATATTCCACTTTCTCCTCCTTTACCAACCTTTCTGCATGATCAGGGTGCAAATTATACCATCTCCTCCAAGGGTATCTGTCAGGCCGATCTTAACTCCCTCAACCTGCCTCTCCCCACACTCGCCTCTCAGTTGATGATATATCTCGGTTACTTGAGATGCACCGGTTGCACCAATTGGGTGCCCTTTTGACTTTAAACCACCGGATACATT
>JAPVWE010000335.1 GCA_028572035.1 Desulfobacteraceae bacterium
TGCAGCGCAAGGTTCCTCTCTATTGACAACCTTTTTAATTCATCACCGCTCTTTATCGGGAATGTTCCTACCTGGGGTTCATTGTTGAGGGTGACCCTGGGGATATTCGTACCGATTCCTTCCCTATCATCCCATTCATCTGGTCCATATATCTTCCATTGCTGTATGATGTCGTTGGCCAGTATCCCCCTGGCTATTGTTTCCACATCCTTTTTCTTGAGATCCCCCCCTATCTGGTATATCCTGGATGCATAAACCGATTCATTTTGATTGAACCTTATACCTAAGAGATCTTCTATAGCCTCAACTGCTGTGCTACCCTCAGGATCCCTCACCCCTGGCCTCAGGCCTACCCATAGTATCCAGTCGAAATTATCTGCCAGGGGAAGAAAAGAGGACTCCTCGGTAACCGGGTTGGTGAATATCTCGGTCCTGATCATCTCTAACTGATCGCTGTTAAGATCAGCATCAATGGTTAATATCCTGATTACCCTGGTATCAGTCACGTTAAGCCCAAAATAGGCAGATGCCTTCCGACTGACACCCATTCCTTCTGCATCAACCAACTCAGGCTTTAATCTTATTTCCAGTCTGGCCGGCATTTTGTCTTTTCCTGTAGAGACTTTAGATTTTAGACTTTTTATAGGGTCAATATTTATGTTTTTGAATGGGAAGTCAATGAGAATTTTTGCCACACTATTGTCATCTCTTACCAAAGAATATATGATAAACATCAATCATGATCTATAACGAAATGCTCAGGGCCTTCAGCCACAAACAGCTATGAGAAGATGTGACGTATGTTCGGATGACTGAACTGGAGATGTCAAATTCCAAAGCTCAAATGCCAAATGAAGTTCAAAATCCAAATTACAAAAAAGTTTAACACTTTGAAAAGATCACTAATTCCAGAAAAATATCGTTGAAATGACAGAAATGAAAGACTTTTGGCATTTATGCATTTGGATTTCAATTGACATTCGGATTTTGACATTTGGGCTTTATACAAATGAGCCAAAATGGGGTATTAGTTGAGTCAAGAGACCATCTTCAGTAAAAGACATTTTAATACTAGGGGGTGATTATATGGAAATCTATCTCATGCAACATGGCCCTGCCCTTCCCAAGGAGCAGGATCCTGATGAGGGTCTGAGTCCTGCCGGAGAAGCAAGGATTCATGCAAGTGGAAAGGCCCTCAAAAAAATGGGGGTTACCTTCGATGTAATCCTTTCGAGCCCCAAGAAAAGATCCAGGCAGACGGCTGCTATCGTGGCTGAGGAAGTTGGATTTCCACCTGAAAAGATCATGGACACAGAAAAGGTCAAGGCCATGACCCCTCCTGAAGAAACCATCAAGACCTTAACTGAACATGCTGGCAAAGAAAGAATCCTGATAGCCGGACACCTGCCATCGGTTGCCGAGGTAGCATCCTTCTTATTGACAGAAGGCTCTAAGGCAGCAGTAGAGTTCGAAATGGGTGGCTGTTGCAGGATTGACGTGGAGGATCTTCCCACACACTCAGGCCACCTTAGATGGTATATAACCCCAGAGCAATTAAAGCTGATAGCGTCCTAAATCTGGTAAGGTCCGTTGATAGTTGTCAGTAGTCTGTTGGTTGAACATATCGCACCTTCGGTGCGGACCTGTAGGGGTTCGATTTATCGAATCCCGCTTTGCGGGACGTCATAAATGCCGCCCCTACAAGGACTTAAAATGGGATTTCCTATACTATCAAGTTAATTAGGACGCAGATATTAATAATCTTTATATTTTTGATCCAAG
>JAPVWE010000336.1 GCA_028572035.1 Desulfobacteraceae bacterium
GAAGCGGCACGCTGAGGCCCCCTGTTAGAGGGCATGAGGTAAAAAAAGACATCTCCATGCTCATGCGTCTCACCAAGGGTAACTATTTGGCCTTGAGTAAAGGCCAGGAGTAGTTTTCAAAGAGCTAAAATGTTACAAAAATAGGACTTTGAGATTATGCCCAGAGGATATGATACATGATTTTGAAACTGAAAGAGAGCATATGGTCAAATTAGATTTTAAGAAGGGTGATGGAATCATGCCAGCTATTGCCCAAGATCATAAATCCGGCAGGGTTTTAATGCTGGCCTATATGAATAACGAGGCTTGGCAGCGTACCATCCAGACTGGAGAGGCCCATTACTGGAGCCGCACACGGGGAGAGCTCTGGCATAAAGGGGCAACTTCAGGTAATATCCAGATAGTCAAAGAAATTTTGGTGGACTGTGACCGGGATACCATCCTTCTCAAGGTGGAGCAGATAGGAGGGGCTGCCTGCCATCTTGGATTTGAGAGCTGCTTCCACAACAAAATTGATAGAAATGGAGCGGAAACCGTCATTGGTGAAAGGATATTTGATCCAGAGAGGGTATATAAAAAATGAACCTGCTTAAGCTCGGTATACCAAAGGGAAGCTTGGAGGAGGCCACACTCAGGTTATTAGAGAAATCAGGCTGGAGGGTCTCTATCAATCATCGAAATTATTTTCCTGAAATAAACGATGATACTGTTGAGTGTTCGCTCTTGAGAGCCCAGGAGATGTCTATCCATGTAGAAAACGGCGCCATAGATGTGGGCCTCACCGGTAGAGACTGGACAGAAGAGAACGAATCGGATGTTGTCACTGTTGCTGACCTGATGTATTCCAAGGTGAGCCATAGGCCCGCCAGGTGGGTTTTGGCAGTATCTGCTGACTCTGATATCAAGGAATTATCTGACCTCAAGGGTAAAAAGATAGCAACAGAACTGGTTAACTACACAAGAAAATACTTCACCCAAAGAGGGATAGACGTTAAGGTTGAATTCTCATGGGGAACAACCGAGGCCAAGATCGTAGCAGGTTTGTCAGATGCTATAGTTGAGGTTACTGAGACAGGCAGTACCATCAAGGCCCACGGATTGAAGATCATCCATGAATTGATGCAATCAAACACCATACTTATTGCAAATAAGGATGCCTGGGAGGATTCATGGAAGAGGGGCAAGATTCAGCAGATTGCTTTACTCCTCAAAGGGGCCTTGAGGGCTGAAAATATGGTAGGTTTAAAGATGAATGTAGCTAAGGAACGATTAGATAGGATTGTCAGAATACTCCCCAGCATTACCTCACCAACCATAGCCAACCTCTTCCAATCCAATTGGGTCTCGATCGAGGTAATGATTCATAAAAAAAAGGTCAGGGAGCTTATTCCTCAACTAATAAGTGAGGGGGCTGAAGGCATAATCGAATATCCACTAAATAAGGTGATTTGATTGTGTGCCTGGGGCGAACTTAGGGGCTTCGCCCTGATCGCTACGAAAAGATTTGTGATTTAAACAACTTGATAGTATAGGAAATCCCATTTTGGACGCAGATTAATCCGCCTCTGGCGGATAAACGCAGATTGTTTGGATTAATCCGCCAGAGGCGGATTAAGAAATAAAAAATTCCTAACATTTTAGCTCTTTGAAAACTACTCCTGGCCTTTACTCAAAGCCAAATAGTTACCCTTGGTGAGACGCATGAGCATGGAGATGTCTTTTTTTACCTCATGCCCTCTAACAGGGGGCCTCAGCGTGCCGCTTCAAACCC
>JAPVWE010000337.1 GCA_028572035.1 Desulfobacteraceae bacterium
TATCGCAGTTAAAAAGACTCTATTCATTTCACATCCTTTTAGGTAAGACAGGAGACGAAAGACCTTTGACATTTTCCTTACCTTAATTCTTTATTTATCAGTAATAATTTAAGTTCTCTCAACACAAAAGTTGTTAAAAAATTGTTAAAAGTTTGTAAAATGTTTGTTAAGATTCCTATCCCCTTGCTGTTAATACCCTAATGTGAGAATTTCTCTCCCCCTCAATCGTCTCCCATAATGAGGCACTAACTACGCTCTGCTATCTTTTTCAACGCAGGGAAGCCAGAGCTTTAGGGGATTTGGGTTCCATTCGGCTATATAAAGTTTTCTTATGTCTCAAAATATTTGCCCATTTCTATATTCAACAAATCATCTTTATCAAATTCCTTTCTACAACTACTACATTCATAACTAATATATTCTACACCTTCTTTGTAGCTTTCTCTCTTTATGCAGAAACCGTGACAATTAGGACATGTTATTTCTTTCTCCATATCTCTCTTAACAATGACTCCATATAAGTTGTCTTCCGGGGGCGTGCCCCTTTTCTCGGTGGAAACCTTGCATTCTTGAAAATGAGGCCTATCCTTTCGGTTATTAGACACTAAGGTCTGGACCACCTCCCAGCTTAATTTGCCCTCCTTGGCCATCTCGATGATTTCCTCCAACGCTGTCCTATTGTCATATGGAGTAGGCCGAAAAGGCCTCGGCGAAAGCAAGGCATCATAAACATCGCATGCAGCAATAATCTCTACCATTCTATCACTCAATGAGATGCCCAGAGGATATCCAGATTCATCTCTTCGTTCATGGTGTTCTTTGGCTACCTGAGCTGCAAAACTCCGGCGATCTTTAAGATAGTAACAGAGAAGCACAAAGCCGGCTAAGGTATGGTGTTGCAGGATCCTCTTTTCAGCCGCTGTCAGTGGATCTTCCTTTTTCAATATCTTGGGGGGAACGCATATTTTGCCTAAATCATGTATGGTTCCGGCCATGATCTCCATGATCCAGTCCTCGGATTTCTCCAGCAGATCTTGAGCCATGATTGTTGACATGGCGAACACTGCCAGAGAGTGCCGGTAAGTATAGAAATCGCGCTCTTCAAATAAGTCGAGGGATTCCAGAATGGGTGGGATGAAACTGATCTTCTTCATTAGGTTCAAGGCATATGTTTTTTTTAGCCCATCGAAAATTACATGGTATGGGGGCTTTTGAATTAAGCGGAGGATATCTTGATAGACGGTGCCATGCTCTAAAAAGGAAAGCACCTGATAAGGTGTGTCCTTATTGGTTGCGATCAATTCATCCAGGACCTCAGATGTTAATTCCTTGCCAGCCGGAAGAAGCAATCGGCTGTCTAATGTATGAACCGGGCAATCAAGCTTAGCGATCTTCATTAATTTTGCTCCTTTGGGTCCCGATTAAAAATGGGATCAAAATTTTATTCTATAGGGATTTGGTCCTTGCGCGGGCCTCGATTTTCTCCATTTTTTGTTTGACTTTCACTAACTAACATTCTTTAACTCAGCCAGCCTCTCCTTCGCATCCTCAACCTCAGGAATACCAGGGTCAGCGTCTTTCCAGAGGTCGAGGAATTTCTCATAATGCTCTATGGCTTTCTCCTGCTTTTCTCTTGATTTTACTATTTCTCCAATCCTATTTTCTTCAGCAATGCCTTGAATCTCGGGTCTGCACGAACACTATCCAGCAGGAAATCGATATTGATGGAGACTATCCAGGGATCGCGCACTTCATAGGCTTTTTCCAGC
>JAPVWE010000338.1 GCA_028572035.1 Desulfobacteraceae bacterium
CGTAAATATCGAAGATTCTTTTGGGGATGACATCAAAAAATTAACAGTCAGTGTTCTTTGGTCCTACCACGGAAGACAGCTGCGGAAAGATGTGGTCACTTTTATAACCAGGAAGGGAATTAATAGAAAATGATGACTTCAAAGAAATCCAGAAGATTTAAGCCAAAAATATACCAGCCAAAGGGTATTACCCTTGTTGAGGTATTAGTAACCGTTACTATCGTCTCTTTTATGATCCTGGCCATGCTTTCTCTCTATGTTGCCGGACAGCGATATTTTATGAACGGAACCGCCAGGTCTGATGTGCTTCGGGATAACAGGCATGTGCTTAATTTTGTCTCCCGGGATGTGAAAGAAGCGATCCAGGTTATGCCGACCTGGGATGTCTATACAACTTCTACAGACTGTCTTATTCTTCAAGTTTCCTCTATTGATTCGAGCGGCCTTATAATCGATATTGACAGTCAGTTTGACTATATCGTCTATCGTTTAAATTCTGAATATCCTAACAGGATGGAAAGAATTATTGACGCAAATGATGGGGTCAGCAACAGGGTAGACAGCAGCAAAACTATAGCCACAAGAGTTAATTCTTTCCAGTTAAGCTCTGGAGGAGTTGAGCTTTCTGCTGTATCAAATTTCGATCAAGTATCCAGCGTGGATATCACGCTGGTAACGACCCAGAGTCAGTTGGGTCGCACCTTCCAGGAGACCCTTAAGACTGGAGTGAAGCTAAGGAACAAATCTGATTAAGGGAAAACTTATGAACTTATCATCATCTTCTCAGCAAAGGAGGAAAGAAAATTTTCTTTCTCCGGACACAAAAAATGAGAGACAAATCAAAATAAAAAAGGTGAGCAAAATGGATAAGACAAGAAGCAATGATGCTAAAAGAAAAAGTGTCATAAACAGGAATCTTAAAAGCAAGAATGAGGAAAAAGGCTTTGTCCTAGTTGTTGGTTTGATTGTCATGATGGTATTGCTTCTTCTTGCCGTTCCTTTTTTATACCAACTCTCTTTTGAGAACAGGCTCACTACTAAGTCTTACAAGTCCTCCGCAGCCCTCTCTTTGGCTGAAGCCGGAGTTGATAGAGCAATCTGGGAGTTGAATTATGGAGATATCTCAAGCTGGACAGGTGATGATACCTTGCGGACGATGGGCATTTCTTCTTTCCAGGCTGCTGGAGGGAATGTGATAGGGGATGTGGGGATAAAGGTCGTAGATCCCACTGCAGATCATCCTATTGTGGAATCTAGAGGCACAGTTCCTTATGTCGGGGCTCAAGAAGTAATCAGGACTGTGAGATCAGAGTTAGGTGGATTTCCTCCTTTTAAGTTTGCAGCTTTTGCGGAAGATGGAATAATAATCGATCAGGGTGTAGCGATTGATAGTTATGACTCAAGAGATGGAGACTATGATAATCCCGGCAATGTGGGTTCGGACGGAGATATCGGAACTAACTCGGGCGATTTTAGTGCTATTTATATGGACAATAGTGCTGATTTAGCCGGCGATGCAGTATCTGGTCATGAGAGCGATCCAGAATCGGTGATAATAACCGATCCCGGTGCAAATATTGATGGTGAAAAGCGGGCATTGGATTATGAAATAGAATTGCCTCAGATTACTCCTCCTGAGGGACTTACACCGATGGGCGATTATTCGATGAGCGGCACGGATTCGATTTTCCTGAGCGGCCAATATGGCTCTTTCACGATGGGAGCGAACTCTGTGGTGACAATTGAAGAGGATGTTATCCTCTAC
>JAPVWE010000339.1 GCA_028572035.1 Desulfobacteraceae bacterium
GATCCAGATTGCTAGTAGGCTCATCCAGGATTAGAATCTCCGGCTGCATTGACAGGACGGTAGCTAGAGAAATCCTTTTCTTTTCCCCAAAACTCAAATGATGAGAACATCTTTTCTCATAACTTTCCATCCTGACGCCTTCTAGTGCTTCTTTTACACTTACCCTGACTTTTTCTTCAGGATAGCCCAGGTTTATTGGACCAAAGGCAACATCGTCAAAAACCGTGGCCATAAAAAGCTGATCGTCTGGTTCCTGGAAGACTATGGCTACCCTCTGCCTCACTTTTATGATATTCCTCTCTTTCACCTTCATTCCCAGAACTTCCACCGAACCCCGTCCCGCCTTGAGAATCCCATTTAAATGGAGAAGAAGGGTGGACTTACCTGCCCCATTGGGACCTATGAGGCCAACAGACTCTTCTTTGAAGACATCCAAATCTATTCCTTTAAGAGCCTTGGTGCCGTCTGGGTAAACATATTCAAGATTTCTTACCTTTATGATTCTGCTCATCCCATCCATCCCAAAAGATGTGGCATAAGTGCTCCAGTTACAACCAGAACCCCCTTAAAAACATCCTTCCAGCAAAGGGTCAGGTCATCCAGCGTCTCTAGTCTACCACTATAGCCTCTGGAGAGCATAGCATCCCTGATGCGTTCTGTTCTGTCAAAACTTCTAACCAACAGCATTCCCACCAAATTCCCCATGGTTTTTAGGGTAGAAAGATTTGTTTTCCTTACCCAACCGCGGGATGTGGCAGCGGTAAATATCCTCTTTTGCTCATCTAGAAAAAGAAAGATGTATCGGTAGGTGAACATAAGGAGCTGAATGAGCTTATCGGGAACCTTTATTTTCTGAAGGGCCTTGAGACTCAAATCAAACCTCGTTGTCCCTAGCATGGGAAATATGAGCAGGACAGCGCTGATCGCCCTCAAGCTTATTAGAAGGCTGAGTTCAAAGCCTTCCCGCGAGACACCCAAGAAAGATAGTCCAACCAAGGTGCTGCCCGGAACGGTCAGGGAGAGTATGACAAAAAGTGCAACAATGAAGAAAAGAACCCATCTTAGATGAACGAAAACAAAAGAGAAGGGAATTTTGGACAAAAAGACCAAAGTGATTGCCAAGCCCAATCCAAGAAAAGTTACTCTCAGATCCTTGAGGAGCACAACAGAGAGGATTAAGACAGAAAGGGAGATTATTTTCACTCTCGGATCCCATGAATGCAAAGGTGACTTAAGATGCGCGAATTTATCAATCTCAGGTAGGTGCATGTCTTTCCCTTACCCGCTTTTTTTGCTAACAAAATACAGAATGATCCCCATTATGCCGAAGATGTAGCCAATTCCACCTATCACTTCCGTGAAGGATACCTGTTTTTGCTGCATCCTGGTAAGCTCTCTCATAATTGCCTTTAGCTTTTCATCAAGAGAGGTGTCTATGATTGTTTTGATTTGGTCTAAATGGACCTCTGTGAGCTCTTTGGCTTCGGACTCTTTGGGGTGCGGTTCTTGCAGTTTCTTAGCCCCTGTGATATCTTCTAGTTCACCTGCCGAGAGGGTATATGAGTTCATATGGCCCATGGCGGTAGCCACAACTAATCTTAGATCGTCTTTCTTGGGAGGCTTAAAATTAAACTCCCCGTTTTCATCGGTTTTACCTTCCAGCAATTTACTTCCTTGGCTGTCGTAAACCTGGACTACCCCACCTTTCACCTTTGTTCCATTAGAGAAATAGCTTTCAGTGTATACCGTGTCGCCTTCTATATA
>JAPVWE010000340.1 GCA_028572035.1 Desulfobacteraceae bacterium
TAAATAGAAAAAATGATTTGACTGCTCGAGTTAACATCACTATTTACTTTAAGCCAATATTGATGGCTTCGTAAAAAGACGCCGGTGCTGTCATTGCGAGCGTAGCGAAGCAATCTCATTGGCTGTAACTGCTTGAAATCAGGAGATTGCTTCGTCGCTTCGCTCCTCGCAATGACCGGTGAAAAGACTTTTTACGAGACCATCATATTGTGTTTCACCTCCATAACTTTAGCTCACTTTAGATCACTTTTACCCGCCAGACCTACGGCGGGTTAAACTTTAGGCACTTTCTCCCTAACCGTCCGGTATATCTCCTTAAGCGCAATAAGAAGGGGTTCAACGTGCTCAAGTGGAAGAGAATTTGGGCCATCAGAGAGGGCTAAACCAGGATCTGGATGGATCTCCAGAAAGATTCCGTCAGCACCAGCGGCTATAGCAGCTTTTGCTAGAGGAGCCACGAATTCCCTCTGCCCGCCAGAGCTTTTGCCCTGGCCTCCAGGCAATTGTACACCATGAGTGGCATCAAATACAACCGGATATCCAAAACTCTTCATAACAGATATAGATCTCATGTCAACGATCAAGTTATTGTAGCCAAAAGATGTTCCCCTTTCTGTCAATAAAATGCTGTTATTACCCCCTGAGATAGCCTTTAGAACAACCTGTTCCATATCCCATGGAGAGAGGAATTGTCCCTTTTTTATATTTATGGGTAAATGAGTTCTGGCAGCCTCTACGATCAAATCTGTCTGGCGGGACAGAAATGCGGGAATCTGAATAATATCCAAAATCCCTGCTGCCATTTCAATCTCACTTACATGATGTATATCTGATAAAACCGGTAAACCTACAGTATCTTTTACCTCTCTAAGAATCTCCAGTCCTTCATACAAGCCTGGGCCCCTAAAGGAATCAACAGACGTTCGATTGGCCTTATCATAAGAACTCTTGAAGATTATTGGAATCTTAACACTTTGGGCCAATTTCTTTAAGAATCTGGCCACCTTAAGGGTTACCTCTTTATTCTCTATCACACATGGACCGGAGATCAAAAATAGGGGGCCATTACCACCTACCGTGAAGTTTCCTATCTTTACCCTGTTAGAATGCCCAGTGCCGAAGCACGGAGATGGTTTCAACATATTATCTGCTTCTTTTTCCATCGGCCAAATTTCCTGTCTGAGGTCTAACAGGGTTTACCTGTGTGGAAATCTCTATTTCTGCCTTCTTAACAACCATACCATTTACTACTGAGAGTATCAAATAGTTTGCAATGTCGGGAAGGGGCATGAGGTCTTTTCTGCAGTGACTGGTGGGAGGCCGCCGTCCTTTTCACAACTTATCAGTGGGGGAAGCCGTCCGCCTTCGGCGGACCAAAGGCGGGGAATGCGGAGCCCCACCTATCTCTGGCGGGACGCAGATAAGTCGTAGAAAAGACTCCGCCTGAGGCGGAGGAGCCTCGGAACAGAAGAAAAGATCTCATAACCATCCTACACCTTTATAGGTTATGCCCAATGCAAACAATAATATGCTCTCCTTAGTAAGTATCTCGGAAATTCTATCCGCCTCAGGCGGAAAACCAAAAGAATTTTGTGAGGCTTGTCTTCTCTGTCTCATTTTCCCTCCCTCACCTTGTGAACTTGTCCTGAACAAGGTGAAGGAGGACAAGATCACCCACTACTCCCTGGCCCAGATCTGCCTTCCAGGTCCGAAGTTTCACAAGCTCCGCTTCCTGGATATCACAGCGACTACAGCATGTTGCAG
>JAPVWE010000341.1 GCA_028572035.1 Desulfobacteraceae bacterium
ACGGTGGTCAAAGGCCTCAATCTCTTTCCCATACCGGCAGCCAAGATCATTGCTTTCATGGTTCTGCCTTTTTGATTGCATTTGTCTTTAAGTAATTATACATGAATAATACCCTCTGATAAAAGCTTACTCCACAGAGCGAGCAAACGCAAATCGTAATGTACCTAAAATGAACTCAATAAACCCCCGATCATGAACCCTATACTCGATCTTACAGAGATCAGCCAAAAGATTGGCCGGTTATTCATAGGGGGTATCCCCGGCCCAGAACCGGATGATCAGACCATTACCCTGATAAAAGATTACCATCTTGGCGGCATCATACTATTTGACAGAAATATACGCGATCCAATTCAGTTAGCCCGCCTGTGTAAGGATCTACAGATGGTATCACTGGAAAACAGTGGTCTGCCCCTGTTTCTGGCAATTGATCAGGAGGGTGGCAGGGTAGCCAGATTGAAAGAACCTTTTACTCAATTCCCAGGCAATGCAGCTATAGGGGAAGAGCCCAATCCCGAGCAGAGCGCCCTTCATTTTGCGAGCACCACTGCCAGGGAAATGTCTCTGGTCGGGCTTAACATGAATATGGCCCCTGTTCTGGATGTGGCTCAGCCGAATATGGACTCCCACCTCGCAGGTCGGCCTTTTTCTCATGACCCCTTACTGGTAACCACATTGGGGAAAATAGTTATCAATACCCTCCAGCAAAGCGGTATAATGGCTGTTGCCAAGCACTTTCCTGGCCTGGGTAAGTCTGATCTCGATCCACACCTACACCTTCCCACCATTAATGCCACCTTTGAGGAGATGGAATCAATCCATCTACCCCCCTTTGCTGGTGCCATAGAGGCTCATGTGTCGGCCATAATGAGTTCCCATGCGGTTTACCCGGCCGTGGAGCCAGGTATATCAGCAACCCTTTCAAGGAGAATTATGACCGATCTCTTGAGAGAAAAAATGCACTTTGAAGGTCTGATTATCTCAGATGATCTGGAGATGGGAGCGATATCAAAAGAAAGTGGACTACCGCAAGGGGCAGCAGATGCCTTTGATGCAGGTGTTGATCTATTGCTTATTTGCAGCAACCAGTCCCATCTGCTTGCCAGCATGGAGCTCATAAGAGACAAGGTGTTAAAGGAAGATATTCCCTATGAAAGACTGGAGTGGTCCCTGGAGAGGATTGCCAAATACAAAGGGCGGTTTCTTTATCCACCCAAGAAGATATCCTTAAAAGCGGTAAAGGAATATTTCAGAAATATAGAGGCATAAACTTTCTAGAAATCGTTCTTGATGATTATGTTTCTTGCTTACTGCAGCATCCGCAAGCCGGGTCTATTGTCGGGTTATAGCCGCAGTTTTCTATCTCACAATAACTTTTATTAGGAATCGGCAAGGGGCATGGGGTCGGGCGAGAGTAGCATATATAGGCGGAAAGTTGGGTGGTCATCAAGGTTAAAAGGGGAGCGCAACATTTTAGACGTGACCCTGCAGTCATCAGTCGAGGAATTAGGAAAGTTGAAAAAAAGCGCAGAGAGGAAAAGGCATTTGATAGCAGGGTGAGCAAAGTAGAGGAGGCTATAAAGGAAAATAAGAAGAGATAAATAGTCAAATAATCATGCCCATTAACATACTGGACTGGCATGCAGGTATGGTGAGCCATTCCGGAAAAATGGCAATAAAGAAGGTAGAGAAAATAAAGGCCCTACATTTGTTGATACTTTAAGTCTCTCATGGGCCAACTGGCCCACTTGTTCAG
>JAPVWE010000342.1 GCA_028572035.1 Desulfobacteraceae bacterium
AAACGAGTTAACCTTTTCAAAATCATCCCTTTTTCAACACTATTCAGGTGACGATGAGCGAGATTATCATTTAAGTTAAGCAGCAGTGCCTCAAATGGAGGAAAATCATCCGGCAGTATCTGGCACACTATATCTGGCCAGCCCAATCCCCTTACGGCCAGCAGTCTTCGATATCCAGCAACCACTATAAAGTTGCCATCTGAATTCTTGAGCAGGTACGGGGGATTGAGAACACCAAATCTGTCTATCGAGTCCTTAAGTGGTTCCAGGTCAAAATTAAAGCTCATACAGAATGGGCCCGGGCTTAAGTCAATATCTGGAATCTCTACCTGTAAAGGGGTGCTTTTGAATGCTTTTTTTCCCATCATATCACCTTTCAAAAAGATCCTCCTCTAACTCGATCAACCGGTTACATTTAAGCACAATTTTCGATGAGGAGACAATTCTTTTTCCTCTTGACAGATTGAATTTTGCGAAATAGTGTCGACAAAGTCAGTATCGACACAAGGAGATAGAATGCGACTGTTAGAATATGAATCAAAAGAGATCCTCGCGAAAAGGGGTATCCCCACACCAGCTGGCATTGTAATCTCCAGCCCTGGGCCTATTTCCCTCCCTACCGCGGTCGTTATTAAAGCCCAGATTCCCGTGGGAGGTCGTCAAAAGGCAGGAGGAGTTGTGGAAGCCCTGGATCAAAAGGAGGCCGAATCTAAGATCGAGCAAATGCTTTTTAGTACCATTCGAGACTACCGCGTGAATAAGGTTTTAGTGGAAGAAAAGTTGGATATTGCCAAGGAATTCTACTTAGGGATAACCTATGATACAGTGGCTAAGGAACCTATTGCAATCTTCTCCGCTGAAGGTGGAGTTGATATTGAACAGTTAGCTGAAGAAAAGCCAGAAAAGGTGCAGAAAAGGCATTTCTCGGTTAGAACCGGCCTTCCGGAATATAAGACCCGGGAGATGATTTCTCAAAGCAATATTACTGGAAAGACGTTGTTGGGTCTGTCCAACATCTTCTCTCTCTTGGCAACCACTTTTTTGGAAAATGACGCTACTATAGCTGAAATCAATCCCCTCGCTCAAACCAAAGATGGCAAGAGAGTGGCCCTAGACTGCCATCTGGAAATCGACGATGATGCCCTTTATAGAAATCCAGGTATTGCAAAAAAAGAGAAAGACCCAGATCGAGTTGGAGGCGGGCGCATCACAAGCGATTTTGAAAAAAAGGCAACCGAGATCGACAATCTGGATCAGAGAGGGGTCGCCGGAAGGCTCATCGAGTTTGACGGGAACTTAGGATTAATTATTGGTGGCGGAGGGGCTTCCTTGACCGCATTTGATGCTGTTCAAAGACATGGAGGGCATCCTGCAAACTATTGCGAGATTGGGGGCAACCCCTCTGTGCTAAAGACAAGAGAGCTTACCAAACATATACTTTCAAAACCAGGCGTGGAAAAAATCGCTGTGATCATGAATGTTGTAAGCAATACCCGGGTCGATCTCATAGCCAGGGGTGTAATAAAGGGTATCTTGGAGGTTGGAAAAAACCCCTCAGAGACATTGTCTGTGTTCCGGGTTCCGGGTGCCTGGGAAGGGGAAGGCTTCAAGATCCTCTCCAAATATGGTGTGGATTACTGTGACAGGAGCGTCTCCATTGATGAGGCCGCGCGCAAGGCAGTTGAAAAGCTAAAAAAAGACTAAAGAGGCGCTGAGATGGCTATACTGGCTAACGAAGATACGAGGATTATT
>JAPVWE010000343.1 GCA_028572035.1 Desulfobacteraceae bacterium
CGACAGGTTGTATATGGCGGGTTTTTGTTTTTACGCTTCTCTCAACTATGGGGGTGCTTTTGACAGAGTTAAAGTTGCCAGAGCCGAGAGTGAGGTAAGGTGGCACAAATTGCACTGTGGAGTGTCTAAAGAATCTTACAGATGGAATGTGAATGTGAATGGGGTCAGAGTACCAGGCATGACTAATTGACTATTTTGAATTTGAATACCTGCTATTTATCTGAAATTTGAGACCCTTCCCAGATGTTTTGATATCCTTTTCATATGCTCAAAATAAGCGGCCCCTATACTTCTGCTTGGTCAACTTGATTTTGGCCTGCTTTTTCTTTTGGTTAATGTTGTTTGATACAAGATGGATTCGCCGGTCTTTACCGATACCCCATTCTGTTGACC
This sequence comes from Desulfobacteraceae bacterium, assembly GCA_028572035.1. GTDB lineage: Bacteria > Desulfobacterota > DSM-4660 > Desulfatiglandales > B25-G16 > JABXJZ01. The sequence goes on from JAPVWE010000343.1 coordinate 394, forward strand.
TCCGATTGAATCATTTCCCATGACCAACAAGGTTGGACATTTTTTAGCTTCCTCTTGGAGGTTTAAAACGGCATCATGTAAGATCAGAGAGTAGGGGAAGCGGACTCGGAGAATATTGCCACCTTGTATATTCTCGCAAAACCTATTATAATGCCCTCCTTATGAATTCGTTTAAGGAGGATATGTGTCATGAAGGTTTTGGGAATTCTAGGAAGCCCTCGAGTGGGAGGGAATAGCGACATCCTTTTGGATCAAGCATTGGCCGGGGCCAAGGATTCCGGGGCGGAGGTGGAAAAGATTGTCTTGGCCCATAAGAAGATTTCAGGATGCCTGGACTGCGACAAGTGCGATGAGACTGGTGTGTGTGCGGTGAAGGACGATATGCTGGAGATCCACAAGAAACTTCTGGAGGCAGACTCCATAATTCACAGCGTCCCTGTGTATTTCTGGTCAATGACTGCCCAGATGAAAGCCTACCTGGATCGCTGGTGCGCTTTCTTCGATGCTGACTGGCGTTGGCACCGATCCTATTACCCCAAAATGAAGGGCAAAAAAATAGGCCTCATCACGGTTTGCGGTGACCTTGATGTTTCCACCGCCGATCCCATCGTTCACAGTTTCAAGACCACATCCCAGTTCACGGGCCTGAAATGGATTGGGGCTGTTCAGGCTTCAGCTTCAAAAAAGGGGGAGGTTAACAGTAACGAGGCTGCGAAAAAGGAAGCTTACGACTTGGGGAGGAAAACGGCTGTCTAAGGTTATCACGATCCTCAGAACTCCGCTTATCCCCTTTGCGGACCAGACACGCCCCTATACTTCTCTTGTGCCCACTTGTGCAGGGCAACAAAACAACATATAATATACCGATGTCCATAGTCTTTTAGAAAACAAAAAGTATGAACGTTCAAGGATGTAATGTGTCATATAAGATTGAAGCCTATAGATATCGCCTTGAAGAAATTGTCATTACCATAGATATTATTGAATGTTTATCATGTGGCCTAAAGAACAATTAGGCCTCAACTTTTGAACGTTACTAAGATATCATAATTCCAAGTTAGGGTCATCTTGCACTGGGTTCCTGTTTGGTTCAAGATGAAATCAGCAGTTTTCCCCGATGTCCTATTTTGTTTATTTCCGTTTAAAACCAAACAACAAGGCAGGGTCAGAAATAGCCCTGCCTCAGATTCTTCATTGACACGCAACCGTGGTTTCCCTAAACTTAAGGTCATCTACATCAAAGAGGAGGTTTGATATGGAGGATATAAGGGTATCTATCGAGTACTGCGTCGCGTGAAACTACAAGCCCAACGCTGCCGGTCTTGCAGCAGAGCTAAAAAAGGCATT
>JAPVWE010000344.1 GCA_028572035.1 Desulfobacteraceae bacterium
CGGGATCTATCTTCTTCTCAGGTTCCACAGCGAACTCAGTGAGGAAAACAAGCGCAAGCGAATTCAAGAGATCAAAAGGGCTTACCACCCGTCGCCTCTGCGTTTGCTTGCTCGGAAGGCGAGAAATGTCGCCAATACCTGTAAGGATTCGATTTTTGAGGTGTTGGGGCTGGCTATGACAAGAGCCAAGACCGCCAATCCGGCACTGGCAGCAGTTGCCTCTCAGCAAAAATCCGTCAAAAGGTTTGAAAAAGGTGTGGCTGGCTATCTTGGCAGGTCGTATGACCCTATCTTGGAAAAACATATCGGGAAGTGGGTTGTACTGGAGATTACAACAAACGAGGAAGAGGTGCAAGAATACGCAGGAATCTTCAAAGATTATAGTCGACAGTTCCTACAGGTTATGGATGTCTCCTATCTGGACGGTGACCAGACAAGGCTCTGTGACATCATTGCACCCCGAGCTCATGCCACCATTCGCCATGGAGCTGAAGTTTCACAGAGAAAGTGAGAGGAGGATTGGATTAATGAAGAAGTTTACTCACGCTTGGTTAGCCTTCATGGCAATAAAAAGACTGGAAGAAACAAAGCTATCTAATAGAGACCGCAGGTATGCCAATAGTCTCATAAAGTGGTTCAAAAGCCATAAAGACGGTGTAGCACAGGGAGCCTGGTATCCTGATTCGGTGATAAAAGATATGGCTAACAGCCATGTGCTTAAATTTACGCCTTCGGCTGAAGTTGGGAATAAATTCAAGCGGCTTCCAACAACCTACCTGAATTATAAATATGGTAAAAGCTCTCCTGTGAAGAAGAAAGGTTTCACAGTTGATAAGAATGACAACTTACCCGATCGTTGTGAATCTATCGCACATTCCGTGATTGATCATCTTAAGATGCAGGAAAGCGAGGATAAAGGTTCGCCTGTATCTCCAACAGATAACCAAATCGCACTATTGCTTTTTATGCTAAGTCACTATATGGCCGATGCGCATATGCCCTTCCACTGCGACAGTAGGAGGTTTTCAGAAGGAGTAGACATTCACGGACGTATGGAAGGTGAGTGGGATGACAGAATCAGACGGCATTATCGAATTGATGAGGATAATGAGCGATTCTTTTATGACCCATACGGGTACCCATTAAGGGATTTGGCCAGTGATCAGCAATATCAATCATCATTTCTAAAAACAGTTGACGGTGTGCTGCGTGATAGGAAATTCATTATGTCTTGGGGAGCCAAAAATAAGAACGTGTGGGACTTCATGAGTGCTATATGCCAGCATTCTTATCTTCTCTCGTATTGTTTAATTCCTCAACAGTATGATCATACCAATATCACTTTGGTAAATTGGCAATCTTTGGGCTCAATATCTTTTGAAGATCTTAGTGTAGCCATATTTGCAGATGCGATTGATTCAATTGCTCGTGTTTGGCTCAGGATTTGGCGAAGGTACGTGAAATGGGAAAGAAAAAAGAGAGCTAAAATATGAAACAAGGGTGCTGGTAACCGCTGAATGTGATACGGTGGCCGATGCCCTTTTTAGTTAGCTTTGGTAAATCTTTTAAAGGGGGTGTTATTTATTAGAGGGAAAGGAATCAATAGTGTGGCAAGATCAAATCCCAGTAACAAAGAGGTCTCCAATCCACTTTTTGGACTTACATTGGGAGGTGGTTCAATGGCTAAGGGCATAGTGATAATTCACGGCATGGGTGAACAAGAACCCGGACAGTGTCTG
>JAPVWE010000345.1 GCA_028572035.1 Desulfobacteraceae bacterium
TGAGGTTTAACAATCTTTAGGGAGGTGATTCCCATTGGCTCATAGGAGTAAACCCCAAATATTTGGCCACTTCAAAGTCCTGTGGTATCTTTTTTAAGATATTGCTTTTCAGAAACATCCCCAGCCCTGATTAAGATGAGATCTCTACATAAGAAATATGCATATAAAAGGAGTTTGGAAATTTCTGTTTTAAGCAATTTGGGGAGATTTCGTCAAGCAGATTCATTGAATGAGTCCTTTGTCTTTTTCGACCTGACCAGGAATCGAGCCATCCTGTCCAAATTGAAAATAGTATTGAACTCCATGTTCTTACTAATCCATATCTTTTTATTGATTATGGAGTCAGTAATGGCACCCCTATAGGCCAACCCATCAAGAAGGGTAGCAATATCATCACAGACCATTATAAAATCAGGGGATGATAATACCCTTTCCTCCATCTTTATATCTCCGTCATCGATCAGGATGGCGCATTGTCCGCCCTTTGCTTTAACCTGAATATCCCGCTTCCAGCCAGCAATGGCCTTCCTGGCAGACTCATTTCCATTCATATCCTCAATAAGGCCTTTCATCTCATCCAGGGCCTTTCTGTATCGGGCCACATCTTCCTCTGAAGCCGCGGGCAAAGATGGCTCTTGAGGTGTTTCCCAGTTAATCTCCGATTCCTGAAGACCTTTCTTGTGTATCTGCTCCCGGGTAAGTTCTGCTGTTGAGATGCAGAAAACGTCCGTCATCTCACCTATCCGTTCGTCCCTGAAAACAAGTTTTACCTCGGTCCCTTTCTTTATTATTCCCGGTACAAGAATACCCGTGTTGGTATAGAGATTTACACTCATGGCAGTGTCAGCCCCTTTGAATATAACCCTGCCCCGACCATAGGGTGCCATGTGCTGGAACAGAGAGGTGGCAAAGTAGGTAATGGGGGGAGTAGTATTCATGGTCCCCACCTGCCCAACCTCTACAGGCTCTGTGGGTGCAAAGTTACAATCAGGGCAGTGGGTTAAGAAAGGTGGAACCCTGACTATTCCGCATGTGGTGCATCTGCACCCCAAGAGCCTCTTGTCATTCTTAAGGGCAAGGAAGAAGGGTGATAATTCCCCCTTTGTCCTCCTGTAAAAGGTATACATAGCATCGTTTGTAATCAGATATTCCTTACCGTCTATCGTCTCTATGTGCGATCCAACATCTGGTATATATTGCTCGTCAATAACCTTTTTCTTTACCATAATTTTTTCCTCTCCTTCCTATGATCTTTATCTCTAGGCGTTCACAGGTTCAGAGTTCACCGTTCAGGGTTACCTTTCTTTCCTTGACCTTGCTCGTAGACTAGCAAGTACTTGATGAAACCTCGAATGGCAGCGCGCCCTGTCAGAGTCCCCTAACAGGGTAAAGGTGCGTCCGGCATGATCATACACGTCCTGAAACTCAGCATTCGTTATGTATTGTTGATCCAACGGTATGCGTTCACAGGTTCAGGGTTGCTTTTCTTTTGTTAACCTTCACTAACCCTGAACCTTGAACCTCCCAACCCTGAACCTCTGAACCCCGAACCCGTGAACGGTTACCTTTATCTTTCAACAAGTAAAGAATCCAAGCCCAGAGGTCGCGGTTCCGATTTTGGCGTTATCCGTGTTCAAACACCATGCATGCTGTGTACTGGGCAATAGTGCTCCCTGTTCCATGTACCAGGGCTGTCTTAAGGTCCCTCCTTATCAATTCATTCCTGGCCGACCAG
>JAPVWE010000346.1 GCA_028572035.1 Desulfobacteraceae bacterium
GAGTAATTAATCGTAAGGTTGTGTCATTAGACGTAAGTGCGAGAGTGGCGGAACTGGCAGACGCACTGGACTTAGGATCCAGCCCGCATTGCGGATAGGGGTTCGAGTCCCCTCTCTCGCACCAGCCAAAGAAATGTGCCCAGTAGGCTACTGTTCATCTATTTCATTAAGTTCACAGGGTTTAACATTCACCCTGTTAAATGCCGCCTTTGGCGGTCCCCCTGCGGGGGATTTAACAGGGCAGGCAAACTCAAGAAACTCAAGTAACTATTTGCGGGTGAGAGAGCATGGAGACAAGCATTGAGGAAATAAGCCAGGTAAAGAGACGGATTAGTGTTGAGATTGAGGCAGAAGAGGTAACAAAAAAACTGGATCAGGCTTACAAGGAGTTTTCAAAAAGGGTAAAAGTAAAAGGCTTTAGGCCCGGAAAGGCCCCAAGAAAGGTGCTTGAGCAGTACTATGGTAAACAGATTGTGAATGATGTAAAGAGTGATATAATAAAGGAGTCTTTTTCTAAGGTGATAGAGGAGACCAAGCTTTTCCCATTAGGAAGTCCCTCTATAGAAGATGAGACCATAAGACCAGGTGAGAATTTCAAGTATACTATTGTTATGGAGGTAAGGCCAGACTTTGAGCTGAAGAAATATATGGGAATCTCAGTAGAGAAGAAAATGTTAAATATTTCCGAAGATGATGTCGATAAGAGACTTGAAGAAATAAAGGAGGCACATGCTAAGCTGATTTCCATCGATGAACACAGAGGGGTAAAAGAAGGGGATTATGTAATCATTGACTACGACTGTGTTTGGAAAGATAGTCCCCTTAAAGGGATAAATGGTAAAGATTTCATGATCCATGTAGGAAGTAAGAATTTTTATCCTGACCTTGAATCAGGTATTGTGGGTCTGAAAAAAGATGAGAGAAAGGATCTAACAATAGATTTTGATGAAGATTTTGGTGATAAGAGATTGGCCGGTAAAGGTGTCACTTTTCGCATCCACGTTCAGGATATTAAAAAAAAGGATCTTCCCGAGTTAAATGATGATTTTGCAAGAAATCTGGGCAGCGATTTTAAGTCCTTGACAGATTTGAGAAAAAGGGTAAAAGAAGATATTACCCTTCAAGAAGAAGGGAAGGTAGACAGGGAGCTAAAAAGTCGACTCCTCAAGAAGATAGTGGCCACGGTCGATTTCGAGCTCCCCCAGGTTATGGTTGAAAATGAGATCGAACGCTCAATAGCCACTATAAAACAAAACCTCCTTCGCACTGGAAAGAAATTCGAATCAGCTGGTATTTCAGAAGAAAAGATGAGACAGGATCTAAGGAGGGCTGCCGAGGAAAACGTCAAGGAAAAACTTGTATTAGGTAAGATAGCTGATATTGAAGATATTAGGGTTGAGGACAGTGACATAAAGGATGGTTTTCGTGAGCTGGCCACTCAAACAGGAAATGATCCCGCTATGCTCCAGCAATACTATGAAAAAAATAACCTGATGGATTCATTTGGAAATCAGCTCCTGGTTGAAAAGGTCTTGAATCATCTTGCTCAAGGTGCTAAGATTAGTGAGGTACAACAAATATCTGAAAACAGCCAAAAGGATTAGAAAGGAACCATAGCCAGATGTTGATCCCAATAGTAGTGGAGCAAACCCCCAGGGGAGAGAGAGCATATGACATTTACTCACGCCTCCTGAAGGATAGGATTATCTTTATGGGGGAGCAGGTCA
>JAPVWE010000347.1 GCA_028572035.1 Desulfobacteraceae bacterium
CCTTTCTGTTATCTCTTGCAAACCTGCCAAATTCAATAATCTTAGTCTTATCTATCGCCAACTCCAATTTAAACTTAGCCAATCTTTCCCGTAAGGCCTTATAGAATCTCAGCGCATCTTCTCGGTATTGAAAGCAGCAGACAAAATCATCAGCATACCTTACCAGATAGGCCTCACCTTTACAGTGTTTCTTCACTACCTGGGAAAACCACAGGTCAAGGACATAATGCAGGTATATGTTGGCCAGTATAGGAGAGATGATTGCCCCTTGGGGAGTTCCTTTAAGAGTAGGCTCATAACTATCTTGCTCCATTACCCCTGCTTTTAAAAAGCGGACAATCAGTCTTTTGATATTGGGGTCGGCAATTCTTAAACCGATAAACTCCATCAGTACTTTATGGTCTACACTATCGAAGAAACCCTTTATGTCGGTATCCACGATGTAGTTAGTCTTAGTCCGAATCAGGATATCATTGATTCTCCTTAAGGCCTTATGAGCGCCTACCTTGGGTCTAAACCCGTAAGAGCAGGGTAGAAAATCTGCCTCATAGATGGCCTGGAGTATTTTAGTTAACCCCAACTGGACGATCTTGTCTTCATAGGAAGGGATTCCTAAAGGTCGCCTATCCTTTTCTTTGGGGATATAGACCCTTCTTACCGGTTGGGGTTTGTAACTGTGTTTCTTTAAGGCCTCTACAAGATGGTGAATATTCTCCTTGAGATTTTCTGCATAGTTTGCTTTGGTTACCTTATCTATCCCTACTGCCTTGTCTCCCTTGAGCTCCTGATGAGCTTTAGTTAACATCTCTTCATTTAAATGATGATATAGTGATGTAAATACCTCCTTTGGTCTTTCTTTGGCTATTTGGGCCATTCTTACTAATTTCGTTTCCATTAATTAATCTACTCCTGTGCGTAAGTTAATGTGTCCTTAATAAGAACGATAATATGTAGCCCCCTTTCCTCGCTCGGCATTACCCGAGGTCATCGGTAATATAGGGCTATCCGACTCCCTACCAATTGTTTGATATCCTCCCTTTGTATCGGTTGTTTATCATACTCCCTTGTTCTGGAAGAATCAGCAGGGTCTCCCAGGTTGCCGTGATATCATTGTGTAACATGCCTGGCTCTTTGACCCCGGGGAAGTCTTGCTCTCCTTGCCTTGGCGGGGAGTAAGATGTGGTCTTCCGACTCCTCTGAAATCGTCGACCTTCCCACTGTCGGACATTTCGGGGCTCAATCACAGAAATCTTATTGAGATTTCATTTTTTTACAGGCCTATTACCTAACTGTCTACGCTTAAATCTTATGGATTACTCCAAAAGATTCCAAGACTCGCTACTGGTGATTCGGCTATATCTTACCAGGCAGGGTTTTCACCTGCTAAATATCACGACCTAAGCCTGGCCGCACCAGAGGACCGTCCCCTGTCAGGTTTTATCTCCAGTTATAGAACCGTCTGTTACACTTTGGGTAAATCCTTCAAGGCCTCTTCAATTTTTTCCTGAGGATAGGAATAATCTTTTAATTTTCCGGCAAAATAAGCTTCATAAGCAGCCATATCCATATGTCCATGCCCACTGTGAGCCAATAATATCGTTTTTGACTCTCCGGATTCTTTACATTTAAGTGCTTCATCAATAGCAACCCGGACAGCATGGTTGGTTTCCGGCGCACCAATAATCCCTTCATTTCTGGCAAAAGTAACACCTGCCTCAAAT
>JAPVWE010000348.1 GCA_028572035.1 Desulfobacteraceae bacterium
ACGTTATACTATTCTTACTTGCGTTGGGTATGTTGATGAGGATTAGGCACAAAACTCGAGAAGGCGAGAAGGAGAAACTGCAACAAGCAGTCGCTGAATTGACTGCTAAGTAGAAAAACCTTTATTGCCGAACACAGGGCCAGAGCTACAGGCTTAAGTTTGAGTGAACGGGGTCAGGCATAAGTAATTAAGTATTTGTAACCAGAATGGGATTCAATGGTCTACACTGAAGAGTATCATATTCGGAAAAGAAAAGGGAATACTTATTTACTTATGCCTGACCCCGTTTCCTGATAATATCTCAGGTAAGATCGTATTATTCACAACTAATGGAAGAAAGAGGCAGGCCTTAAAATTCAACAAGACTTATTTCAATCAATGCGTTTTCTTATGAATCTTAATCTAATTCCAATTGTTGAGGCCTGCCCATTTTCCCTTCCGATAAACTTTCTTCTCAATCGATCATGGCTCGGTCGCCGCCAGGTGGTAGAGGTTCCGTGAAAAAACACATCAGCCAAATCTCTTCATCCCCCACAGTGCGGGTAGAATGGGCGACGCCTCGCGGGCAGGTATGGAAATCGCCGGCCTTAACCGGAACCCATTTGCCGTTTAAATACAACTCACCCCGGCCTTTATAAACATAAACAAGCTCATCGACCTGCGTGTGGATATGCCTGCCCAGGGGGGCCCCCTTAAGCCGTATAAAAGACACTTGGATCCGGGGTGATTTAAAAACTGTTTCGTACCTTATTAAGCCTTTTTCTATGGGATGGGCTTGAAACCACTTCCCAGCATCTAATAGCAAGGCTTCCCCGGGTTCTGCGTCAATAAGGTGCTTGGCTATTGGTTCCGCCAATACTTGCCCAGAGAAAAGAAATAGGAATAGGAACCCAATGATAAGAATTTTTCTCATTGTAAATCCTCCTTTTTTAGTCTCATGTTAGATCTCAATTTTCTGCTTTCAGCCCCCATTTCCCTTTGGGTTTGGCTTTATCCAGGACTAAATAATAAACGCCTCCAAAAGGGAACAATACCCCCTTGGAGGCTATGTATCGGCATTTTCAAGATATCCCTTCCCATGATTCCCTCTAGCCGAGAATTCAAGGTTTCGTGCCACCTTCAATATCACAAAAATAAAAGTTTGTAACTGTAATCATAACCTCAATTTCAATCATGGGGGTCTTTTAAAATATCACTTCATGAAAAAACCCTAAACCTTTGATATCTTGTCAGTATATGCACGTCTGTGAGAGCTTTGATATAATAGGGATATCAAAACCTCATCCATGTGAGGTTACCTGTCGGATTCCATATCTAAGGGAATTAATGGGTGAAAAGTACCGACGAGTTACAATAATTATCCAGGTCTAGATCGAATCTCTGTCCATACTAGCCTCATCTCTCGATTGCTAATTGTGTTCGAGACCTGGCATTTTAGGTTGGAATTGATAAACTACGATTAAGATAAGCACCCTACCCTATCTCTCCATTGCTTAATTCCAGAGACTCTCAATCACAAACCTTTTTGAAATTACACCTATTGCGGATCCTCTCGTCCTGGACCTTCCTGAAGAGTACTTCCTCCTTGGGTACGTTGTTATCAATGTCAGCCAGCAAAGACCGCATATCGGCTATACTGCCTCTGATATATGCCTTGGTATTATCAATCTCTCCTGCCTTGACAGAAAACTCCGCGCTCTGGTCGGAAAGAAG
>JAPVWE010000349.1 GCA_028572035.1 Desulfobacteraceae bacterium
TGAAGCGGAAACCGGTATAAATGTGGTCACCATTGAGATGAAGAAGACAAATGTCCCTGAGCCAGTTCAGCCATCCTTTAATGAGGTTAATCAGGCAACTCAAGAAAAGGAGAGGATGGTCTACCAGGCCAGGGAGGAATACAACAAGGCCATTCCAGCGGCCAAGGGAAATGCCGAGAAGACCATCAAGTCTGCCGAAGGCTATGCCCTTGACAGAGTCAACAGGGCCAAAGGGGATGCAGCCAGGTTTCTGTCTCTCTATGCCGAGTATTCAAAGGCAAGGGATGTGACCAGGAGAAGGCTCTATCTTGAGACCTTGAAGGATGTTTTTCCGAAATTGGGAAGCAAGTATATCATTGATGAAGACCAAAAAAATGTCCTCCCTTTACTGAATTTAGGGGTGGCGAAGGGGGCTGAGAGATGAAAGTCAAAATATTAATCGGTTTGATCGTTATCATTATCTTTATCCTCTCGGGGGCGGTCTATGTTGTGGACGAAACTGAACAGGTGGTCGTTACCCAGTTTGGTAAGGCCATGGGGAAGCCAAAAAAGGATCCCGGTCTATACTTTAAGATCCCTATTATTCAGCAGGCAAACTATTTTCCAAAAAATCTTCTTCAATGGGATGGGGATCCCGGTCAGATCCCAACCCTGGACAAGACCTTTATATGGGTAGACACCTTTGCCAGGTGGAAAATCGTTGATCCCCTGAAGTTTTTTGAGACAGTCAGTAATGTGGTCTCCGGCCTTGGCAGGCTGGATGACATTATAGATCCTGCGGTAAGGAACTTTATTACCTCTTACTCCTTGATTGAAACCGTGAGGATGACCAACAGGGAACTGGATACCTTTGAGGCGGGAGTGGATGAGGTAAAGGAAAAAAGGGACCTGGGTGAGGTCAAAACAGGGAGGGCTGAAATTACCAAGGGGATCATGGAACAGGCACAGCCAAAGCTGGCCAAATTCGGTATAGAACTGGTAGATGTTCAGATAAAGAGACTAAATTATGTAGAAGAGGTGAGAAGATCGGTCTATGGCAGAATGGTTGCAGAGCGGAAACAGATAGCGGAGAAGTTTCGATCTGAAGGGAAAGGAGAGGCGAGGAAGATAGAGGGTGATAGAGAAAAGGAGATGAAAAGGATCACATCCGAGGCATACAGAAAGTCCCAGGAGATAAAGGGCAAGGCAGATGCCGAGGCCACAAAGATTTATGCCCAGGCCTATGGGCAAGATCCCGATTTTTACTCCTTTGTCAATACACTCGATATCTATAAAGAGACCCTGGATAAAGACAGCACCCTTGTCCTTTCAACGGACTCAGAATTTTTTAAATATATGAAGGGTTACATGGGAGAGAGATAAATGAGCGCTGGAAAATGGTAAGAACAGAGATATCACTCTTCTTAAAGAATATTCCGGGGGAATTGGGGAAACTTGCCAAAACATTGTCTCAGGCAGGAATTAATATCGATGCCCTTACCATTCAGGATGCATCTCAATATGTGCAGGAACTCTTTAGGGCCAGAGGAAAATCGCTCAAAAGGACGGCCTCTGCTGCCAGTTATGGATCAATGAGGAAAGATTCAGCAGAATTTGCCCTGATCAGGCTTTTGGTGGATCAGACCGATCTGGCCGTTGATCTCTTAGCCAAGGGTGATTACATCTTTGACGTGATGCCGGTTATTGCCATAATTATCAATAATAAACC
>JAPVWE010000350.1 GCA_028572035.1 Desulfobacteraceae bacterium
TTTTCTTTGATCAATGGGGGTCTTATTTCCAGTCATGGAATCTAACCCATAGGACTGCACCCATCTCCACGTCTTTGCCCTTGATCTTCTCGTCCGAGGTATTTAGGGCGGCAAATCCCCACCAGCCAGCCCTGGGCGCGGCATAGGTAAAGAGCCCATTGACATCTGCCTTGATAGTCTGGGTGACCATGTAGTCCGTTGGGGCCTTGGCCTTTCCATCCTTGTTATAGTACTCTACTTCGACCTCGCAGAAAGGTACAGGTTTGCCGTCCAGCTTCACAATGCCCTGAAACACATTCCCTGCATAGAGGCCATAAGGCTTTGACAGGGGTACGATCTCGGTTTTGAGCCCGATTTCCTGATCCCATCCCTCATCATCGCCAAAGGCAGTAACCACGGCCTTGGTGTAATGTATTATGTAACAGTCCTCTGCCGGTTCCCAGTAAGGCTTGGGCTCCATATAGAACATATAAACACCTGGCCGCTTGATTTTGTAAAAGGTCTCCCAGGCAGTATGATCCATGAGCTTTGTCTCCTTTAGTGTCTCGAGGAGATTGACCCTTTTCCCGTTTGCCATGACCCCAAACACAGCTGGCTTGACCAGTTCCATTCCTTCTCCCTCAAAGGGATGGGAAAAGGATAGTTTCAGATTGATAGTCCGATTGTCATTCTGCATAACCATGGAGTCAGATGGTATTAACATCCCGAAGTGTGCCAGGGTCGATCTGGCCGGAAAGACAATAAATATGCCCATTATAATTAAAATAAACAATCTTTTCATCTTTCACTCCTTCCTTTAAAACTCTATTGCCAGTCTTAAGAAGGCTTCACTTGTTTCTTCTTTTCATCTACACCATTTTGTCCAAAAAAAGGCCACAAAAGGTTTAGGAAATTTCTACTCCCAAAAGCCTCCGTGGCCTTTACTACTTACCGTTGTTCTGTTCTAATAAATAAAACTTTTTATAGCAAAAATGACCTTCTTGATCAACTCTTACTCTTTACTCGGACAAGTATAGCGACTCAAAATTGGCCTGTCAAGAAAAAACATCCAAAGAAGGACTTTTTTGTTGGCTCGTAGCGGTTAGGATATTATTATGCCTTGACTTCCTTTTTTTGAATGCCAAAGACTGGGGTGACGACGATGGTCAAGAGAATCTTAAGAAGTGGTCTTGTGCTGATGATCCTATCAGCGTTTTTTTTCGCCTTTTCCGATGTTCTCGTGAAGTATATGTCTCCATCCGTCGGCGTCATTCAAATTGCCTTCTTTCGGTTTCTGTTGGGAGGGCTCATTCTCTGGCCCGTGCTCATATTGGGTCGTTCCTCTCTCAAAGGGAGGTCTACCGGGGTTCTTGTGCTAAGGGGATTTGTTGGGACACTGACCTTCTTCTGTCTCCTTAAATCCATTGCAATGATCCCTCTGTCCAATGCCATGGTGCTCTTTTACACCTTCCCCCTTTTTGCCACCCTTTTCTCTTTTGTTTTGCTGAAAGAGCGATTTAAGAGGTTAGAAGTTATGCTTACTGTGGTAGGTATGATCGGTATATACATTCTCCTCAACCCGAGTTCCCACACCTATACCATGGGCCATGTATTTGGGCTCCTGGCAGGGGTCTGTGCTGGCCTTGTCATGGTCTTGACTCGGAAACTGCGGAAAACTAACGGTCCTTTGATCATATATTTCTATTTTTGCATAGTGGGGGGT
>JAPVWE010000351.1 GCA_028572035.1 Desulfobacteraceae bacterium
AAATAAACATAAAAAAGACAGTAATCGGTTTAGATGGAGAAATAATTTCCTAAGATTTATATCAGAGATTTTTCCCTTAAAGATAGTTGCTCTCAGAATCTTTTAATAATATTCTCCTACTGAAAAAAAGGGGGACAGGCCTCTTTTTCTTATGTTCTGTCCGCGAGTAGAAACTGTCCTCTTTCTTTTGGAAAAAGGCGTCTGTCCCGCTTATTATAGTTATTTTCCAACACGTAACAATTTTGGAAATTGGGAAGACTATGATATTAATAATTTATTGTGGAGGCTATGATGAAAGCAATCAATCTTGAACTCACTCCAGAAGCTATGCTGCAAATGGGAGAATCTGCAGTGAAGGCTGTTGTCGATCATATCATAAACTTACCTAGCGCGCCCCGCTCTAACCTGGAAAACAGCGCAGAAATCGTCAGATCTCTCCGCGAGCCTTCTCCTGAGAAAGGGACTGACTTTGAATCCTTGCTCTATTTTTTCATGAACAAGGTAATTCCTGTCTCTATCAACACCCCTCATCCAGCTTACCTGGGATATATCCCTGGAGGAGGCCTTTATCCCTCAGCAATCGCTGATTTCCTGGGAGCAGTCACCAATCGCTTCACCGGAGCCTGGTTTGCAGCGCCAGCCGCAGCAAGGCTTGAAGCTAATGTCCTGGAATGGTTTGCCCAATGGATGGGTTATCCCGAATCAGCACGCGGTATTTTAACGAGCGGTGGCTCTTTAGCCAATTTCAGCGGAGTGGTTGCTGCCAGAAAACATCTTTTAGGCGATGATATCAGCCGTGGAATTTTATACGCCTCCAATCAGACCCATCATAGTGTTATGAAAGTCGCCTTTCTAGCAGGTATTCCGGAGCGCAACATTCGTTTGCTGGATGTAGACAAGAATTTCCGGGCTATTCCCGATGAGTTTGAAAAGGCGATTAAAAAAGATGAGAAAAACGGGATGAAACCCTTTTTTCTTGTCGGTAATGCAGGCACAACTAACACTGGGGCTGTTGATCCTTTGTCTGAATTAGCGGATATCGCAACAAAATACGGGCTGTGGTACCACATTGACGCTGCCTATGGGGGTTTCTTCAATATATGTGAGGAAGGGAAAAAGATACTCAGAGGTCTTGAACGCTCTGATTCCATAGTACTTGACCCTCACAAAGGACTATTTGTACCTTATGGCTCAGGCAGTCTGCTGGTAAAAGATGGTGAGCTTCTCAGGCGCGCCCATATACTAACCGCAGAGTACTTGCAGGATCACACGACACCTGAAGGAGAATTTAATGCCTCGGAATATTCTCCAGAATTATCACGTTCATACCGCGGCCTGCGTGTATGGCTGCCCTTGAAGTTATTCGGTGTCAAGGCATTTCGGGAAAATCTCGCTGAAAAACTGCATTTGACTAAATGGATGTATCAACGTTTTTTGGAAGAACCAGGATTTGAGTGTGTGGCCGTACCTGACCTCTCCGTAATCGCCTTTCGCTATCATCCGCAAAAGGGTAATGTGGATACGTTCAATAGACAATTACTCGAAAAAATCGTTAAAAGCCAAAAGCTTTTTCTCTCCAGTACGTTGCTGGATGGCGAATTCGTTATCCGCGTTTGTATTCTCAGCTTCAGGACCCATCAGCCTGAGGTAGAAGAAGCCTTTGAAATCATAAAAAATGCAGCAAAAAAACTTGTA
>JAPVWE010000352.1 GCA_028572035.1 Desulfobacteraceae bacterium
TTTTAGTCCTATTAGGATTAAGGTGTAGCGATCCTTCGTGCCTTTTGTATCTTAATCATTTTGGCTTATGGGATGTTTTTCTTTTCATAGGCCTTTCTTGGATTTTATATGTGAAATGGCATTTGATAGTCTTTTGATTACCATTTCCTGGCCCAAGACCTCCATTATCTCAAAGATTCCAGGACTGACTGCTCTTCCTGTCAAGGTCACCCTTAAGGGTTGGGCTACTGTGCCAAGCTTTATCTGATGCCTTTCTAAAAAGGTGGAAAAGGTTTTCTCAAGTTCCTCCTGGGCGAAGCCTGTTGTCCCTTTTAAAGCCGATAGCAAATCTTCCAAAATCTCCAACACTTCAGGTCTCAGGAACTTTTCATCGGCTTGCTTTTCAAAGGTGATCTCTTTAAAGTAAAAGAGGGCACCCTGGGCCATCTCGACCAGGGTCTTTGCTCTCGCCTTTAGGGTTCTTAGCGCTTCTTTGACCTTTTCTTTGTTTAGGTTTGAGCATCCAAGATTGCTAAGAAAAGGGATCAAGAGATCGGCAAGATTGCCATCATCCGCCTCCATGATGTATTTTGCATTAAGATCGAGAAGTTTTTCCGTATTAAAGATACCTGCGGACTTGCCCACATGATCGAGAGAAAATAGCTCAATGAGCTCTTGAGCAGAGAATTTCTCCTGATCACCGTGGGACCATCCAAGGCGGGCCAGGGAGTTCAGCAGGGCGTAGGGCAGGATGCCCATCTCTTTATAGGCCAGAACAGAGGTTGCCCCATGTCTCTTACTCAGTGGGCTTTTATCTGGACCAAGAATCATGGGCAGGTGGGCATAGTGTGGAATTGGTTCAGCAAGGGCCTTGTAGATAAGGATCTGGCGAGGTGTATTGTTTACATGATCGTCGCCCCTGATGACATACGTAACGCCCATTTTGCTATCGTCTACCACGACAGCATAATTATATGTAAAAGAGCCGTCAGAGCGCTGTAAGATCAGATCATCAAGCTCTTCATTATCAATAGAGATGACCCCTTTGACCAGATCCTTGAATGTTGTTGTCCCGGATTGGGGGCTCTTCAGCCTAACCACAGCGCCCGGGGCCTTTCCAAGACCACGTTCCCTGCATGTACCATCATATTTGGGTTTTAATCCCTCTTTTTTTGCCTCTATCCTCTTCTTCTCCAACTCCTCCGGACTGCAGTGACAGTAATAGGCTTTTCCAGAGGAAAGGAGCCTTTCGATCATTTCATTATAGATATCTGTCCTCTGGGATTGAAAGTACGGACCCTCATCCCAGTCAAGACCAAGCCATCTCATAGATTCAATAATAACCTCTGTATCCTCTTTTGTAGACCTGGTCCTATCTGTATCTTCTATCCTGAGTATAAATTTTCCATTATGGTGCCTGGCGAATAGCCAGTTGAAAAGGGCTGTTCTGGCTCCACCAATATGGAGGGTGCCTGTTGGGCTGGGCGGGAATCTGGTGACAACCTCTTTGTTATTCATACAGAGTTCGTCAAATGGTTAAATGGTCTATTAGTTAAATAGTTGTTATCATTAGAATATAAACAAAGGCCAGCAAATTTGGACATTCGCAATAGCTTGAATTTGTAACAAATTGAAATGACAAGCAATTTTTATACGACAAATTAACCAAGAAATATAAATGCTTAAATTTCAATG
>JAPVWE010000353.1 GCA_028572035.1 Desulfobacteraceae bacterium
GAACGGGAAGAATTTGATGAGGAAATGATAGATGAAGGCGCATATATCTTTGAGAGTGTGGGGTGTCTGGCATGCCACAGCGATGTGGAGGAAGAAGGTAGAATACACGGTCCAAATCTTGCAAGGGTTGGGGAGAAGATAAACTACGAATACCTGGTTAGCTGGTTGTTAAATCCTAAGGCCCATCAATCAAGGACAAGGATGCCTAATTTAAGACTTGATGAGGAAAGTGCGACGCTGTTAGCGGCGTATTTGACAACTTTAAAGAGTGTGGAGTACGAGGAGAAATCAAAGGAACTTGAATGGTTGGGTGTTAAGGAGGTAGCAGAACGGGGAGAAAAGCTGATATCCAGATATGGTTGTTTTGGATGTCATAAGATAGAGGGGATGGAGGATAAGAGTAAGATAGGAGTAGAGTTGACACAAATAGGTTCTAAGAATATACACTTGTTTGATTTTGGTTTATTGGAGAAAGAAATACTTGACGGAATAGGGTTAAAACATGCCGCAGAGAATATAGGGGAGACGAGGCGTGCATGGATAAATGCGAAGTTAACCAATCCAAGGCAGTTTGACAGGGGTAGGTACAGGAGGCCTGAGGATAGATTAAGGATGCCAAATTTTGATTTGAGCAAGGAAGAGCGGGAATCGTTGTCCGTACTACTGTCTGGTTTGAGGGAAGGTGAACTGCCGGAAAGTTATGTAGATAAGATGTCAGAGAGAGACAGATACCTTACAGAAGGCAAGATGGTGGTGGATAAATATAATTGTACGGGATGCCATCAGTTCAGCATAGACACATTATATTTGAAAGATGGGACTGAAGCAGAAGGCATGGTTAAGCTTGAGGAAGAAGACAGCCTGTATTTTCAGTTGTGGAGTGATAATGAAGCTTTGGAACGAAAGGCTGGAGATACAATACAGATAATGAAAGATCAGATAAAGGACAGAATAAATGCTGAGGGGGGTGATATAGCCTCGTTTATAATAGATTATCATGTAGAAGTTGAAGGTAGAGTTGCTGAAGAGGCCAAGGTATTTACGCCACCTGTATTATATGGAGAGGGTAAGAAGGTGCAAAGTGCGTGGGCTTTTGACTTTCTTGAAGAACCTGTCGCTTTAAGGCCATGGCTTGATGTACGTATGCCTACTTTTAGGATGACTCAACATGAGGCCACTATATTAGCCAGATATTTTGCTACTCTGGATGGGGAAAGATATCCATACGAATACATAAAAGAAACGAAGGCAGCATATATAGAAGAAAAGGAAAGAGAAAAGCCCGATTATTTGGCTATGGCAAGACATTTGTTTGAGTCTAAGAACGTAAATTGTGCATCATGTCATGTCAGGGGAGATATAACGCCTGAAGGTGAACCGGCAGATTGGGCGCCGGATTTATCACTGGCAAAAAAAAGGTTGAAATCAGATTGGATAGTCAGGTGGTTGCTTGACCCTCAGTTGATCCAGCCCGGTACAAAGATGCCAAAGTTTTTCAGGGAAGGGGCATTTCAAGATATTTTTCCGGGAGCGCCCGAGGAACAGGCTGAGGCGATAAAGGATTTATTGATGAACCTTCCTGAGGAGATGCTTAAGGAACAAGGGCTTGAGACGGATGAGTAATTTTATATTTGAATAATTCAAATATATTTGTTATATGTGCTAAACTTTTC
>JAPVWE010000354.1 GCA_028572035.1 Desulfobacteraceae bacterium
GAAAGCACACTGATTGTTACTAAATGTGGGTTCTTCTTATTGGCACGGCTGATCTTAAGTTTATACCTTCCTGGCCTTGTAGTCAAATCTGCTCCAATAAAACCTGACCAAATCTCATTTTTCTTATCGGCAACCAGGGCAATCTTTTTCCCCATCCAGGTTACCTCGGGTTCAGCTCCTCTCTTCTTTATGGATAAAAGGCTTATTTCACCCTGCCCGATTTCGGATGGTGTTACAGTAATGTCAAGCTCGGATGAATAGGATGCCTCAACAGGTGATAGGAGGAAGAAAACCAACAATGCTAAAAGTAAAGAAGTTCTTCTTCTCATTGATATAGACATTAATAAAAAGTTTTTAGGGTAGTAGCGGATATTCATAATGACAAAGTCCAAAGCTCAAAGCTCAAATGAATGTCAAAATCCAAAGGCCCAATTAGGAAGGCTTTGACATTTAAGCATTTGGATTTGATTTGACATTTGGGTTTTGTCATTTGTCATTTCAGTGAAATGTTAATCCTTCAAAATCTAATAACTCACCCCTATTGTGCATCCCAAGAACATTTTCTTAAAGGCCCTCATGGTTCACTCTCCTGGATCAGTCTTTTCCACCAGGCAGTCAATGCTACCCCTGGCAAGGAAGATGTTAACCTCATCACCGGTTCTTACCTGTGCAGAATCCTTGACGATATTCATATCAGGTAATTTCCTGGTAATGCTATAGCCTCTTTTTAAGATGGACAGAGGACTTAGTGAATCCAGCCTATCCTTGATTGAGCGAATATCCCTTTTTCTTCCATCCAGATAGAGAGTGAGGACTTGGGTAAGGGATCGGTTATGAAAGGCCAGCCCCTGAGATAGCATAGTTATATCATGTGAAGGGCTGTTCAGCATAAGTGTTTCATTGAGCGCCTTGAGGCGTTTTAGATCATCAGTAATGCAGCTCCTCCCTGTTTTGATTAAGCGGTTGTAAATCTCGTCAAGGCTGAGCCAGGTATTGGCAAGATCGCGTCTTGGATCCCTTATCCGAGAAGAGAGACTCTTTAGCCTATCACGGATTCTGTCCATAATCCCATGTAGAACTATCTCAAGCCTGGATGAGAGGCTCCTGAGATCTCTCTCGAGGGTTTCTTTCTCCCGGACAACCAGTTCAGCGGCACCTGACGGGGTAGGTGCCCTGAGATCTGCTGCCAGATCAGAGATGGTGAGGTCCACCTCGTGACCAACCGCTGATACAACAGGAATGAGTGAGCGTCTTATTGCATATGCCACCTCTTCCTGATTAAAAGGCCACAGGTCTTCCAGTGAACCGCCTCCCCTTGTTAAAACAATAACATCGACATCTAGCTCCCTGTTTACCATGTCAAGGGCATCTACAATATCACCTGCTGCTTCATTACCCTGGACCCTGGCCGGGACCACGGTGACATCCAGGTTGGGCATTCTTCGATAGGAGATCCTTAGAAAGTCTCTTATTGCTGCCCCCGTAGGTGATGTGATTACCGCAATCCTTTTTGGCAGAAAGGGGATAGGTCTTTTCTTCTCCTCATCAAACAATCCTTCAAGGGATAGTTTGTTTTTGACCTGTTCAAATGCCGCGGCAAGTGCACCTATACCCAGAGGCTCTAAGTAGTCAAGAATAATCTGATATTCTCCCCTGGGTTCATATACACCT
>JAPVWE010000355.1 GCA_028572035.1 Desulfobacteraceae bacterium
ATTTCCTATACTATTGAATTATTTGGTTTTTACCTATTCCCAATTTCTTTGCTATTCTTAAGAGAAACAACATACAAACTGTATACGTTATGTTGAATCCTTGACCAGGGTTTGGAAGTTAGCTGTTAAGACAAGGGAGACTATAACCCCAAGTACCATCACAGCTGTTCCTACAATAAAACCCATGCCCAGTTGAAAGGCATCCATCATTATTCCTGCCAGAATAGGGCCTAATAACATTCCCAGACTGTGTCCCATAGCCAGGAGACCCATGATAGAGCCCATGGAATGGGTCCGGCGCCCCAGAATCACCGTCATCGCCATAACAGAGGGTATGGCAATCCCACCCCCGATTCCAAAAAGGGTACTGGCAAAAAAGAGCCCCAAGATGGAGTGCACCCTGACAAATGAAAACATTGCTCCTCCTGCAACAAGGCCTCCTATTGCAATAAGTATTCTTTTGTTGAACCTATCTGCCAGTAAGCCCATTGGGGTCTGTAATAGGCCTGTTGTCAGTACCCCGACCATGAGCAGAGTTCCGATCAGTGAACTCGACAGATTAAACTCTGAGTCCGCAAAAAGAGGCAAGAAGGCCCATACAATCCCTATACACGTTGTATATGCAAATCGAAAGATGAATAGCCCCCCTATATATCTATCTTTCATGAGGGCTCTGTAGTTAAGGGGAGGCTTAGTTTTTGACCGTGGCTTTTCCTCTTTTCTTGGAGGGAGTAAGATGAGGCAGAGCAGAAAGCCTGCGAAATTGAACAGCCCCATACTCAGAAAAGAGATCTGGATGCCAAAAGAGTCCTTCACCACACCCCCAATAACCGGTCCCACACTCAAACCTCCATAAAGGGAAACACTAAATAAACCCATAATGAAACCTTCTCTCCTTTCAGGGGTTATGTCTCCAACATAGGCCAGGGCCACTGGAAAGATCATGGCTGAGGCAATACCCTGAAAAAAGCGGATCAGAATAAACAGTTCCACGCTTTTCGAAAATATATAGGCTATAGAAACAAGGAAATAGGCCAGGAGCCCGGTTGTAATGAATGGCTTTCTTCCCTTCCTGTCTGAGATCTTGCCAAAGTAGGGCAGGAAAGCGGTTCTTGAAAGTGAAAAGACCCCGAACATAAACCCAATATATAGCCCTGTTGCACCCAGCTCATGGGCATAAACAGGAAGGAAGGGGAGTACCAATCCCACCCCGAGCGTAACGGAAAAAACAGCCAAAAACAGGGTAGCAAATAGCTTTATATTCATTTTATACCTTCATGCGGACAGCCGAACAGCACGCTTATAGATATATGATGCTTAATCATCAGGCAAGGCTTTCCTCAATTCAATATTTCTGCATCTTAGTTTGACTGGGCAGATTTTGCGCCTTAAGGCATTTTTTTTGCTACTTTTGTGAAAGTTTTCCAGAGCCTGGCAGTAAGGCAGGTTGACATGAAATAGTGATTGTTGTTGAATAGATCAGGGCATTGATACGTGCGTACCTGTTTTCTCTAATACCTCGGTCTGGGTCTCGATCTTAAGGATGCCGGCTGTCGCTGGGGTATTGTAGCCAACCATAAGACCAAGAAAAGTCAGAAATAAGCCTTTCACCCCTTACCCTCTTCCCTTTTTTATCATCCTTTTGCCAAACCTCATCTTTA
>JAPVWE010000356.1 GCA_028572035.1 Desulfobacteraceae bacterium
GAGGGCATGAGGTAAATAAAGACATCTCCATGCTCTTGCGTCTCACCAAGGGTAACTATTTGGCCTTGAGTAAAGGCCAGGAGTAGTTTTCAAAGAGCTAAAATGTTACAGTCTTGTGTATGCCCACAGATAGCATGATAGCGGTAACAGGGGAAGTTGAAAGAGTAACAGACTTTGAAAAGGGGTTACCTGATGCCCTTGTTGAAAGGGATGGAAATATTCAGTCAGAGACGATTACAGAGCTTAAAAGAATTAAACCTGAAGTCATCATCCCAATGCATTGTACAGGCTGGAGGGCTATTAAGAGATTCTCAAAGGAATTCCCTTCATCCTTCATTTGCAACAGTGTTGGTACAAAGATAGGCCTCTAGGCAAGGATTCTTGCATAATGAGAATTTTGATCTATATCATTGTGATACTTTATGTCATTAGCGGGTTTGATATTATACCTGAGTGGATTGTAGGGCCTATCGGAGTGATTGATGATATAATAATATTGGGTGCTGTGTACTGGTACTTCATCTACCGGCCAGCCAAGATTCGGGCAAAATCTCAAAGAGCTTATTATCAAGAAGGGGAGGGCAGAAGACGTGAAAGCTACCAAGAGAATCAAAAAAGGGCTCAAACAGATAAAAGGTTCTCAAAATCGGATCCATATGAGGTTCTAGGTGTACGTAGGCAGGCCTCAATAGATGACATAAGAAGCGCCTACAGAAAATTGGCCGCAAAGTACCATCCGGACAAGGTAGTTCATCTGGGAGATGAGTTCCGAACCTTGGCAGAGCAGAAATTCAAAGAGATTCAAGAGGCTTATCAGGAGCTGGTAGATAGATAATCTCAACAATCCTGGGTGTTGAGCCACTCTTTATTGCTGGATGCCTGGAGGAAATTGATCTTGAGATGGAAAGGGCGAAAAGCTTCTTGAATGTCTTTAATTACTGATTTTATCTGTGGTAGCAAAATCATCCTTCGGGTTAAGGGACAATCGTTACAGGCCTGATGCCCTGAGCTATTGTTTCTCGCTTGCTAATTTCTGATCCAACTGGACAAGCAGTTATGCACAAACCACACCGAAACGTATAGCCATTTCGTCCCATATGTGGGAGGCCCCTATCTTGATAGTAAGAACAACCTTGTTTATCTATGTTCACTCCTTTCCAAACCACAGTTTTCATTATCGCGGGGTCTTTTTTATGATCATTGGGTATAAAGCTCCTTGGACAGACACGTATGCATGCAAAATTACATTCAGGAATTGTTTTTTCGCAAAGAAACAACTCCAAAGGTTTGCCTGGTATTAGTTTCGCATCTGTTAGAACCTGCGCAAACCGTTGTCTAGGCCCAAACTGAGGAGTCAACAGAAGATTGTTCAAACCAAATTCTCCCAACCCTGCCTGCACCGCTGCATGTTTATGAGAAAGGACTCCTTTCAGTTCACTTAAGTCATATGGATCTGAGGCATGAACAGGCATTGCCAAGAATCCCTTCTTTGTAAAAAAACGGGCAATACGAAGCAAGGTTTGATCCAGCTGATTATTCATCATAATCATCATCCGACTATACATGGCTCGAATTTCCGGCAGTCCATCGACTAAAGGATCAGGCCATCGAAATGCTATTACTATACTACTGTTGCATTCGGCTAAAATGTCC
>JAPVWE010000357.1 GCA_028572035.1 Desulfobacteraceae bacterium
AATCCTTCAACGAATTTCACATCGAATTGACCCTTTTCTCTGTATTCGTTGACACAGATGTCTGCTATCGAATCATGGAAGAACTCATCGACCAGGCCATCTATGATTTCATCCTTTTCCCCTTTTATGACTTCCATGGCCTGTGACATCTGTATCAGGATGTCATCGTCGCATGCGGACAAAATGGAGCTCATAATATCCTTGAATTGGCTCCATTTGACTCCCTGTCTGCCGAGTAACTCAGTGGCAATTCGATTCATCGTCTCAACCCCCGCCTTTGCCCGGGCCGGTTGATTGTAGGTATCCACCGCGGTGTCGCGAGCTTCAGTTACCTGCATTATAAGATCGGAAACTCTCTGGGGATCATTTTCAAGGATATGCAGAAAGCTATCTCCATAGTCGCCGAGACTATGGTTTTGGCCACTGAGATAGTCTATGATATGGGTATCTTCAAGCTGTTTTGATTCCTTGGATATTTTGCCATATTTGATCCCATTGAGCTTTATAGTTGAAACACCTTGTTGCTGGAGAATAGAGGCCACACCACCCTCCTGGGTAAGAATATTGGGCCTCTTTATCATTGCATTTAGAAAGATCGTGAAGTCTTTCTTCGATAATCCACGATAAAAAATAATACTATCGATACGCCTTTGATCGAGATCCTTTGCAAAGATGGCGAAGATGCCATTCTTACCGTCAATTGGTACATCGTCTACCACCAACCTGTCCCCCAAAACACACACAGTCAACGTGCCCTGTTTGTTAAGGAGATCTGCCAGGGTTTCATAGGACTTGCCAACAATCTGGCGGGAAGTGGGGTGATCTTCAGGATACGCGGCAGTGCTCTTTATGGCAAGTTGGACCTCCTTAATGGTATCCATGAATAGTTCTTCGCTTTTATCTCTCGGGTTCATGATTGCACCTCCTTCAACTCTTAGGTTTCGAAATCACTGCTTTTGACGGAAAGGAATCTTTGTCTTTGTATTCAATTGCCGTGCCAGAAGTTGATTTCTCAGCATTTCCTTCAAAAAAAAGAACTGAGATGACAACTTCATCTCGTATTGTTCGGGAAACCCTAGTCTGTAAACGTTTCAGGCAATCATGATGCAATGCATCAATAATTCATAACCTAAGAATTGAGTTAAGGATAGAGGCCTGATGGAGGAAAAAAGGATAAGAATGCACAGGCAAGGCTGCATTCATGCACAGTTTTCTATGTACCCTGTTAGTAATATTCCTAGCTTGTATGGGATAAAATTAACTACCGGTTTTTCATGGAGAATGATGAGAAAGTGAACGGCACCTTCGGTGAGGACCTGTAGGGGTTCGATTTATCGAATCCCGCTTTGCGGGACGTCATAAATGCCGCCCCTACAAGGACTTAAAAAGGAAATTCCTATACAATCAAGTTAGGTTAAGCTGCCAGAATTTCAAGAAAAAAGCAATACGAAATTATCTCGGAAAAAATAGGGAGGCAAAACACGGATTAGTGGATCGATATTAGATAGCTGTTAGTTCATGGCTGTAAGCTAATAGCATAATGTGAAAAGTTTGTGGACACGGGAGTCGACATTTAGATTGACAGGCCGAGTACGGAAAGCTTAAAAGGTTATATTTTTCCAATTTCACCATAGGTTGAAGTAAGCAGG
>JAPVWE010000358.1 GCA_028572035.1 Desulfobacteraceae bacterium
CGCGGGGGATAATAATGGCCGGTCTGGTCATGGTTGATGGAAAGCGGGTGGATAAACCAGGCCATCTTGTGAATCCCTCAGCTTCCATTGATCTCCTTGGTCCTGATCATCCCTATGTGAGCAGAGGTGGAGCAAAACTGGAGGCGGCCTTAAGGGAGTTCACCATAGATGTGAAGGGGCTTACCATTCTGGATGTGGGCTCTTCCACCGGAGGGTTTACTGATTGCCTCCTTCAACATGGTGCCAAAAAGGTAGTTGCTATTGATGTAGGATACGGACAACTTGCATGGTCACTGAGGGAGGATCCAAGGGTTGTGGTCTTGGAGAGAACCAATATCAGACATCTTTCCAGCTTAGAAATAGAGGATGCCATTGATGGTGCTGTGATTGATACATCGTTTATCTCGCTACGGATAGTTGTTCCAGCAACAGCAAGGCTCTTGAAAAAAGATAGTTTTATCCTTGCCCTTGTCAAGCCACAGTTTGAGGCCAAGAAAGGTATGGTAGGAAAAGGCGGGATCGTTCGAGATAAGATTTTGCAAAAAAGTATTGTCAATGATCTTATCGCCTTTTTTTCTCAATCAGGCCTGGCTGTTTGTGGGACATTTGAGTCACCAATCAAAGGTACTAAAGGAAACAGGGAGTTCTTTATATATCTTAAATATCAATAATGTCAGCAGCCCGTTGTTCCAATCCCCTTTGCGGAACACCCTAACCTCTGCTACCCGGCATCGCTACTCACTCAAGCATATTCCAACAAAGCAAATCTCAAGTAGTATCTAAATTAAATCAAGAATCATTCTTATCCCCTCTTGATTTAAAAACAATAATGATTACTATTTACTCAACGGTCAATCGACTAAGAAAGGAGGTGGCAAATATGACAAGGATGCTACAATT
Organism: Desulfobacteraceae bacterium; assembly: GCA_028572035.1. Classification (GTDB taxonomy): domain Bacteria; phylum Desulfobacterota; class DSM-4660; order Desulfatiglandales; family B25-G16; genus JABXJZ01. The sequence goes on from JAPVWE010000358.1 coordinate 901, forward strand.
GATACCGAGGAGAAAGAGTTTTCTGTCTTTAGTTCCAGAATTAGATCTATTTGACCGATTTTTCAATGACCTTGTACTTCCAGACTTCTTTGGTGAACAGAGGGTAGTTGTTCCTGCATTTGATATATCTGAAACAGAAAATGAATATGTGATTAGCGGTGAGATTCCGGGAATGGATGCGAAGGATATTAATATAACCCTCTTAGATGGTTGCCTTACCGTCAAAGGTGAAAAGAAACACGAAAAGGAAGAGAAGGATGAAGACTACCATCGGGTTGAGAGACATTACGGTTCGTTCGAGCGGAGTTTCCGAATTCCCGAGAAGGTCAAAACAGATGAATTAGATGCAACGTACAAAGATGGTATTCTGAAACTCAGCCTCCCAAAGGCTGAAGTTAGTGAGGTCAAGAAAATAGAGGTCAAGGAAGAGAAGACAGGAAAAAAGGCAAAAACCAAGAAGGCTTAATAGCCTAATCATAAAAGGGCATTGTTCAAAGGTACTATTTCCAATGACAATGCCCTTTTCTTATGAGAAACAAAGGGGTCAGGTCTACACTCTTGACAAATCAAGCTTTCTCTCTGTATATTGGGAGAAAACAGGCTTTGAGGATCGAAGGAGAAACCGTGGCTCGACCACTTAGAATACAGTACCCCGGGGCCTTTTACCACATTACCTCAAGGGGTAATGAGCTAAAGGATGTGTTCAAAAGCCAAAAGGACCGTGAGAAGTTCCTT
>JAPVWE010000359.1 GCA_028572035.1 Desulfobacteraceae bacterium
TTGAACTTCCAATTATGGAAAAGAATGTCTTAGGGTGTTATTACGGTTCAGGTGATATGAGGATTGAGTTGAAGACCCTTCTTGAGCTTTTTAAAAATGGCCGGCTCAAAATAGATGAGCTGATCACCAGTCGATATAGCCTCGAGGAAATAAATACCGGTTTTAAGGATTTGGAATCAGGCAAAAATGCCAGAGGGGTGGTCATATACTAAAATCCTTAAGCAGTCTTAAGCTATTTAGAGCTAACTCTCAACGAAGTTCTTCCACTGCTGGGAATCCAGGGGTTGAAAGTTCTATGAATTCCATTGGAGGAGCAACAAATGGATCACGTTTTATACGAGAAAAAGGGCAAGATTGCCTACATAACCCTTAACCGCCCTGAAAAACTCAATGCGGTGGGTCTTCAGGCCACGAAGGAGCTGGCTAAAATCTGGAAGGATTTCCGGGATGACAGTGAGGTTTGGGTAGGTATTTTGAGTGGCAAAGGCAGGTCCTTCTGCGCTGGGGCGGATGTAGGAAAGATGGACCTGGGAAAGGAGGGAAAGTGGACAATAGATAAATCCCTGATCCTGGGAGAGCATAGAATGGGGCCTTCTAACTACCGCGTCTGGAAGCCCTTGATCGCTTCTGTACATGGTCATGTTTTGGGTGCGGGCCTTTATCTGGCTATGGAGTGTGATATTCGGATTGCCTCGGAGGACGCAGAATTTGGGTTACCTGAACCCATGGTAGGTATACCTACCCTTTTCACTCCCTACCTGAGAGATCATCTGCCACGTGGGTTGGCTATGGAACTGCTCCTGAGTGCAGAAAGTATCAGTGCACAAAGGGCCTATGAAATGGGACTTGTAAATCGGATAGTTAAACGGGAAAAGCTGATGCCCATGGCTGAAGAGATGGCAGAGAATCTCTGTCAAAAAGGGCCGTTATGCCTGAGAGCCATGAAAGAGGTCTATTACCGATGCCGTGATATGGATAACCATAGTGCCCTGGCACTAGTAGAACGCGTGTTTGCACCGGTGATGAACTCTGAAGATGCAGCAGAAGGCAAAAAGGCCTTCATGGAAAAACGTAGGCCCAGATGGAAAGACAGATGACAGGCTACATGTTGGGCATTTGTTGAGTGAATATTTGTTGTCTGGTGTTGACCTCAAGGGCAGGCTTGAGAGTTCGATCCTAAGACCCTGAACTTCGACAGGAGATTTTAACATGAGGAGAGATTTTTACCTGGTGCCTGAGTTGAACACTATGTCCCAGGAAGAGATTCGAAGATACCAGGAGAAGAAACTCACCAAGCAGATGAAGTATTGTTACGATAACTCAGAGCTCTACACACAGAAATTCGATGAGGCAGGGGCAAGTCCTGAAGATATCAAAACCATAGATGATTTGCGTAGGTTGCCAAATTTTATGACCAAGGACGATGAAAGAAAGAGCGCTGAAGATTCCCTGCAAAAATATGGCCATCCTTTTGGCCTACACTTATGCGCCCCTGTTGAAGACCTGTATCTTACGGGAACGACATCCGGAACCACCGGAACCCCCACCTTCAGTTACACCTTTACTGAAAAGGATATCAATTTTACTGGCCGGCACCTGGGGCACCGACTTTCTCTGGCGGGCGTAGGCAA
>JAPVWE010000360.1 GCA_028572035.1 Desulfobacteraceae bacterium
TTAAATATCTCAAGCAACTTGATTTTGAGGCCATTGTCTTGCAGGGCTTCTTTAATAGATAGTCTGTCGTTTATGTCATAAAAGCTTTTGAGTTTCCTGAAGAGATCTTGAACAAATATTTCTTCATTTTCTTCTTTTCTGGCCTTCTCTGAGATATAGATAAGTAGGGGGAGCAGTGGTTTGAGGTATTTTTTGATCTGCCTGTAATTATAGTAGTACATTTCCCTTTCCTGGAGATGCCTTTTGGGGGCAAGTTTCTCAATACTGCTTATAGCCATCTGAAGATCATCGTCTGGCCCATCTTTTTTCTTTCTCCTTTTAACTCTAAAGATATCCCATACCATTATACATCATGTCCTGCTTAAGTAATCCATGGTCCTGTAGTTTTTCTTATCCTTTTCTTAACAACTTGAAGATATTTCAGATTTCAATCACCCTGCCTACTCCTCCTGTAACGTACTTTGTCAGGATATAGTGAGCTTATTTTCGCCCTCAGCCAAAACACCGCTTGTTCCTGCTTTCGCCTGTTTATCAACAGTTAGGTGTCCTCTGGTTTGCAATGGTTTCAAACCTGACGGGCGGAAAGGAGCAAAGGCTGACGGCTGAACGCTCATTCATATGGGTAGTTAGGTCTTTTGTCTGATATTTTTCTTGGACCACTCGATCAGTTCCTCAAAGGGTGTACCTTTAGGGAAAAACTCCATTACCCCCATGTCTTTGAGTACGGGGATATCACTCTTGTCCAAAAATCCGCCTGCTGTAACTGTTATATGATCACTATTTGCCTTTCTTAGAAGTCTTCTTATTTCAGCAAATGCCTGGATATCAGCACCCGGCAGGGTGGTTATTCCAATGTGATCCACTGATTCCTGCTGGGCTGAGCTAACAATTGCATCTGGTTCCTCCAATTCAGTATATATTACCTCGAAGCCTGCCTCACTAAAGTTCCTTGCCAGAGCAAGTAAGGCTTCCTTATGGCCCTCTCCCAGTTTCCCAAGCAGAATCCTTATTTTTCTTCCCACTATATCTTCCCCCGTTCACGCTAAATAGCGGCTGAGTTGGGCCAGCCCCGTTAAAACGTCATCGCTAAAAGGCTACAGCATATCCTTCGTGGAGTCACAATCTTACTATGAGACGTCATCGAGATTGGACCCTTTCCTCAAATAGGAGATAATTTCTCTTATCTTCTCAAGATAAGCCCCCGGTGCACTGATGTAACCCCACCCCTTCTGAGTCTGGTACAGCCCGTCATAAGCTGTGTCATAATGGGAGATGATGAGATGAGGAATATTCCGTTCATTAAGTACGGAATCCAAGAGACGAGCCTCAATCTCATTTTCCAGGGTTGATACTTTTTTGTATTCCTCCCTCATTGCCAATCCCGGATGTTCAACAAATCCCTACGAAGAGATGAATTAGCTCCTATTCTGATAATGCCTAAGATGCGGTGGTATAGTGTGCAGTCTGATTCAGTATTAAAATAGTACTTATTGGTAACGTTCAAAAGTTGAGGCATTGATGGTTAATAGGGTAATGAGTGTTTCTGAAAGGCGATATCTCAAAGGAAATTCCACCGTGTTCTGCAGTGGTCAAATATTTGGGGTTTGCTCCACAAAGCCCCTTGGAATCT
>JAPVWE010000361.1 GCA_028572035.1 Desulfobacteraceae bacterium
ATGTGGAGCTCAATGACATCTTTAAACCTGATTCGAGCAGCAAGGAGCATAGGACCCTGGCCGAAGACTACCTGGAGTTCATCTCTAATGCCGACCTCCTGATTGCCGATGGCCAGTACACGGATGAGGAGTATGCAAGCAAGAAAGGCTGGGGACATTCCTCCATTGAGCTCCTTCTTGATATCGCCTATCAAGCCCGGGTCAAACAGCTCGCCATCTTCCACCACGACCCACAACACTCAGATATATTCCTGGATGAGCTGTGGATGAGACACAGATCCAAATACCACTCCACTGACAAGAAGATGGATATCTTTTGGGCAAGAGAAGGTTTGACACTGGCGGTTTAATATGATCCATGATCCTCCACCCCTTCCCTCTTAGCAAACGCACATCTATGCAATCGCTTATCACCTATCCGGTCCCCTGCACTTTGGCTGTGAGGGGGTCGCGAGAGATAAGAATTTGAAAAGTTGGAATATGTGATTATAATATTTGATATATAGTCATTTTTTTAATAATTTACTTCCCGCTAGACAGGGCCCTTTCCCTCTCTTAGCCCGAAGATAGGAGGCCAAAGCAGAAAGAGTGATAAATGAACCACAATTAAGCTTTGAGCAAGGCCCTATTAGGCCGCCAAATGAGGCACGAAGCCTTCTATTGAGGTTAACCCGGAACTGCCCCTGGAACCAGTGTCTTTTTTGTCCTGTCTATAAAGGGCAAAAGTTCTCTTTACGAACAGCAGAAGAGATCAAGAAGGATATTCAGACCGCAAGAGATATTGCTGATGATATCAAGGCCCTTTCATGGAGAATGGGAGTGAGTGGCCTGATAACAAATCCTATCATAAGCCATATCATCAGCAATAACACCTACAGTTCCAGTTACAAGAGCGTTGCCTTATGGCTTTATTATGGGACTGGAGAATGTTTTCTGCAAGATGCTGATAACTTTATCATTAGGACCAAGGATTTTGTTGATATCTTAAGATTTCTGAGGGAGAAATTTCCCGATTTGAGGAGGGTAACTACCTATTCAAGATCAAGAACTCTTAGTCGAAAATCGTTAACAGAAATGAAAGAGATAAAAGAGGCAGGTCTGGACAGAATCCATATTGGTCTGGAGAGCGGCTATGATCCACTCTTAAAGCTTATAAAAAAAGGTGTTACAGCTGCTCAGCATATAGATGCCGGCAAGAAGGTTATTGAGGCTGGTATGTCATTATCTGAATACATTATGCCAGGACTTGGGGGTGAGGCAATGTGGAAAGAACATGCCGTAGAGACGGCAAGGGTTCTTGGCAGAATCAACCCACATTTTATAAGGCTTAGAAGCCTCAGGGTTCCAGATCATACTCTCCTTTACCAAAAGGCCAAGGATGGAGAATTTAAGATGCTTACCGATGACCAGGTGGTTGAGGAGATAAAGCTATTTATCGAAAGCTTAGATGATAATATAACCAGTACCATCACGAGTGACCACATCATGAATCTCTTAGAAGAGGTAAAAGGAAAGTTACCCGAAGAAAAGGAAAATATGCTAAGTGTTATCAAAAGATATCAAGATCTACCCGAAACTGATCGGATTGTTTACCGTATTGGCAGACGGGGCGGGGCCTATTCGTCAACAG
>JAPVWE010000362.1 GCA_028572035.1 Desulfobacteraceae bacterium
GTCAAATATATCGTAGATCACTCAGACAGCAGATTCTTTGTAGGAGAAACCCAGGAAGAGGTTGATAAGGCCCTGGCCATTATGCCTGATTGCCCGAAATTAGAATACATAATATGGGATGACCCCAAGGGGATGAGGCGCTACCATCAGGAATTTCTAAAGAGCATAATAAAGACTCAGGAGCTTGGCAGGGAGCTTGATAAGAAGGAACCGGACCTTTTTGAGAAAATGATAAACGAAGGCGATGGTGAGGGTATTTGTCTCCTTTTTTATACATCTGGCACAACGGCCCTCCCAAAAGGCGCCCTGTTAACCCACTACAATATGCTGAGCATGGGTCAAAACCTCATGGCAGTTGACCCCTGTTATGATACCGATGACTTTGTATCATATCTTCCCTTTGCATGGATCGGGGAGCAGATGATGTCCATATCCTGTGGCCTTCAGATCGGGTATACCCTTAATTTCCCGGAGGAACCGGAAACAGCCCAGCACAATATTCGAGAGATTGGGCCTCATGTCATGTTTGCTGCCCCAAGGCTCTATGAGGGCTTGACCCGCCAGGTTCAGGTAAAATATCTGGACTCTGCCTGGATAAAGAGAAAGGCCTATGAAGTAGCTACAAAGATAGGTTATCACGTGGCCGATCTAAAGTTTGAAAAGAAGCCTATTCCATGGTACTGGAAGGCCTTGAATCATTTTGCTTACGTGACTATGCAGAAGAAGCTCAAGGACCATCTTGGTATGTCACGACTCCGGCATTGTTATACGGGCGGCGCTGCAATGGGTCCCGAGCATTTTCGCTTTTTCCATGCCCTTGGTGTAAACCTGAAACAGATATACGGACAGACAGAGATAGCCGGAATATCTGTTACACACAGGGATGGAGATATAAAATTTGACACCGTAGGAACCCCTATTCCTGAAACAGAGGTCAAGATCACAGAAGACGGAGAGATTCTCGCCAAAAGCCCCTCGGTCTTTCAGGGGTACTACAAAATGGACGAGGAGACAGAGAAGACATTAAAGGATGGATGGCTTCACTCAGGGGATACCGGTTTTATTGATGACGATGGGCATCTGGTTGTTTTTGACAGGTCAAAGGATGTTATGATCCTCAATGATAAAAGACCCTTTGCACCTCAATATCTGGAGGCCAGGCTTAAATTCAGCCCGTATGTTCAGGATGCCTGGGTCATCGGGGATAAACTTCCCTATGTAACCGCTGTCATGTGTATTGATTATTCTGTTGTTGGCAGATGGGCAGATGAGCATAAGATCAATTATACAAGTTATCCGGAACTTTCCCAGGACCCAAAGGTCTGCGATCTTATCCAGAAACAGATAGAAGAGGCCAATAAAGCGCTTCCTGAACCGGCCAGGATAAAGAAATTCGTAAACCTCTTCAAGGCATTTGATGCAGATGATGATGAATTGACCAGGACCAGCAAGCTCAGAAGGGGTTTTATGGAACAGCGTTACAAGGATATTGTAGAGACCCTTTATAAGGACTCAGACAAGGTCCACTTGGATATGACCATTACCTATGAGGATGGAAGGAAACAGCCTATAAAGACAGATCTTCGCATACAGGAAATC
>JAPVWE010000363.1 GCA_028572035.1 Desulfobacteraceae bacterium
CAGGTATGTAAATGAGGTGAAGGGAGGGATTGGAGGTAATAAAATAAAGCTAACGGTGGTTGATCATGCCTATAAGGTTCCTGAGGCGATTAAATATGTCAAAAAGTTCTGTACCTCTGATAAGATGGATATGATAGCCACCTGGGATGCAGGATCGGGCATAATGGCAAAACCAATCATCCAGAAATACAAAACCCCTAACATAAATTATTCTACATTCCAGGCGATTCTCAAGCCTCCGGTTGATTATGCATATTTACCCTTTGGTAGTTATATCATGGATTGCTATGCAGTCTTAGAGTATATCAGGACCATCCATAAAGGAAAAGAGGCCCCCAAGGTTGGACTCCTGACCTGGAATAACGCTTACGGGAAATCGATTCATGCCCCGAGCAAGGAATATGCTGCTAAACATGGTATAAACATCGTAACCATTGTAGAATTCCCTTCAAAGACAGTTGATCTCAACATTGAGCTCCTCCGGCTTAAGAGAGCTGGAGCAGAATACATCTTCATGCAGTGCCTTCCGTCTGCCATCATCCAGGCCCTTCAATCTGCAGATAGGGTTAACTATGATGTGCCCTTCTTTGGAACCTGGACAGCTACAGATCCGGGCTTCTATAAAAGGTCCTCGGGCCTGCTTAGGGATCGGATGTTTGTGGAATTCCCTGGATGCCTTCCTGTTGACGGTTCACCTGGAATGAAGGTTATGGAGACATTGTGGAAGCGGTACAAGACGGTAGACAAATTTGATTTCTCTTACTGGGAAGGTGTTGTCATCGCCATGATTATGGAAAGGGCATTTCAGAGGGCCCATGAAAAATTCGGGGAAATAAACAGCGAAACCATTAATGACGCCCTTGAGACGTTCAGAGATGAGGATTTTGGGGGGCTTATTCCAAACGTTACCTACACCAAGACCAATCATGAGGGCTCATTCAAGGGGAGGATCGTTAAAATTAACGAGGGCCAAACGTTTACACCGCTTACCACCTACTTTTCACCTGGAAAAGAAAAGCTTAAACTTCTAAAAAGGAGATAGATGAAGGCCTTTAGGGGTCATCCAAGTATCTTCACCTCCAAACAGCCTGAAGACAAAAGGGCTGAGTTGGAGGTGAAGAACCTATCCTTACAGTTTGGAGGTGTTGTAGCCCTCGATAGTGTCGATCTATCACTACACACAGGGGAACTGTTAGCAATAATCGGTCCAAACGGGGCTGGAAAGACAAGTTTGCTGAACTGCATGACAGGATATTACAGGGCACAAAAGGGAGAAATCATCTTCAATGGAGAGGATATTACCTCTATGTCAACCCACCACCTTACAGGCCTGGGTATTGGAAGAACATTTCAGAATATTGAACTCTTCCCGGGTATAAGTGTCCTTTCAAATATGCTCCTGGCCAGGCATGTCCACACCAACTACGGTGTAGGTTTAGCATCTGTCTTTTCTCCATCTGTAAAGAGAGAAGAGGTCTATCACAGGAAGGTCTTAGAGGAACTCATTGACTTCCTTGAGATGCAAGCCATCAGAAAAAAACCGGTCGGATCCCTTCCATATGGTTTAAGGAAAAGGGTCGAGCTAGGAAGGGCCC
>JAPVWE010000364.1 GCA_028572035.1 Desulfobacteraceae bacterium
TGTACAGGTGCCGCACGTATAGCAACCCCTAAAACCGCCTATAAAGTAAGACGAATCAAGCTCTTCTATGAAATCAGGGTCACAGTCTTGCAGATTAATCCTTTTCATCAGCTTCCTTTGTCTTCATTTGTAATCATTCGCCGCAGACGCAGAGATCGCTGATCCCAATTCCTTGGTACTGACGGCGTTAAGATTAAGACCAAGTTCCTTCCGGCTCAAGCCCATGGCCAGCCCTACTATCTGAGGCAGATAGAGGACAGGGATAGTGAATTCACTCCCAAATTGGGTTTCAATCCCTTTTTGATTGGCATCGAACATTAAACTACAGAAAGGACACACCAGATTCATGCAGTCAGCCCCGGCCTCTTTGACATATGTTAGTTTCTCTTGCGCCACGGTAAGGGCTATCTCTTCATCTGAAAGAAGAACAGGTCCCCCACAGCAATCCTTTTTTCGTCTGTATTGAATATTAGTGACACCTACTGCCTCAAGAATTTGCTCGAGGGTTAGGGGATCTTGGGGATCATCAAAGCCTTCATAGATATATGAGGGTTTTAGATAGTGGCAGCCATAGTGGGTAGCCACCTTTAACCCTTCCAGATCCCGTTTAATCTCCTCTTTTATCCTCTCTAACCCGATATCCTCCAGAAGTATCCTTGCAAAATGCTTAACCTTTATTGTTCCTTTGTATTCTTTACCTATCTTTGATAGTTCTTTATTTACGTGCTCCCTCAATCTCTGGTCACTACTCAAATGGTAGGCTGTCTTTGTCAGCATAGAGGCACAGGCGCTACAAAGGGCACATATATCCAACCCCCTTTCTTCTGCTAAACAGAGATTCCTGGCACCAAGAAGAATTGCCCCCATTTCATCAGATGCCTCAAGAGGAAAGCCGCAACAGGAAAACTCCTCCACATCAATAAATTCAAAGTCCAGGCGGGAAGCTATGGCCCTTGCCGATAATTCATAATTTCTGGAGCGAGCCGGTATGGTACATCCTAAGAACAGGCTATATCTCATCCTTGTTCCCTCTCTATGGACCAGCAAACCCTGGTCAAATTTCACACCGGGCATTATACCGCGTGTTCACCCCGTTAAATACTAAGGAGAGCATATTATTGTTTGCATTGGGCATAACCGAGAAAGGTGTAGGATGGTCATGAGATCTTTTCTTCTGTTCCGAGGCTCCCGGCCTGGTCTTTTCTACGACTTATCTGCGTCCCGCCAGAGATAGGCGGGGCTCCGCATTCCCCCGACAAGTCGGGAGCTGCGGCTTCCCCCACTGATAAGTCGTGAAAAGCACAGTGGCCTCCCACCAGTCACATCAGAAAAGACCTCATGCCCCTTCCCGACATTGCAAACTATTTGATGCTCTCAGTAGTATGTTAGGCCTCCGATAATTTGTCAAATGCAAGCGCTGACTCCCCAATTTCTTTTATGCGATCCATATAGTATCCAGTGAAACGCCCGCAATATCCACAGGGATCTTGGGGATATTTTTTTCGATGTCCCAGGGGATGAAGTAGGTGAGTTCTTCAATCTCCTCCAGGAAGTTGGAATCGAATTTTGTCAC
>JAPVWE010000365.1 GCA_028572035.1 Desulfobacteraceae bacterium
GGGCACATTTCTTTGGCTGGTGCGAGAGAGGGGACTCGAACCCCTATCCGCAATGCGGGCTGGATCCTAAGTCCAGTGCGTCTGCCAGTTCCGCCACTCTCGCACTTACGTCTAATGACACAACCTTACGATTAATTACTCTCCTGTTATGTTTCAAGAGGTAAAAATGGTCAAAATTTAAGAATCGGGGATACCTGTCAAGGATTCTACTCCTTTTTTCAACCTCTCTGTAACCCTTAGGTTTTCTGTCTTCAAGGTGTAGGTCATTTTGGAGACAAGACCTAAAAAGGTACCAAATGGATAAGATTGCACCAAGGATGACATCTCAACCCTTTCGGTGTAGTTTCTGAGAAAGTATGGCATCATCTGGGCACTTCCCCATTCCACAGGTACATTACCCAATGCCTTTCTAACACAGCTTTTAAGCCCCCATAAAGTAAATAGGCGTGCCTCTGTAAAGATAGAGTCATGAAACAGTGTATAAAACCTTCTGCACATGCATCCAAAAGAAAGGCTATTGAGTACACCTACAAATACCTTATTTCTTGCTACCCTCCCTGCCTCCCTTAATGCTTCAAGAGGGTCATCAAGAAATTCCAGCGTAATAATAAGGGTAGCTAAATCGAATTCGTTATCCTCAAATGGTAAATCCTCTGCTCTGCCAATCTTAAGGGAGGCCTTATCACCCAATCTTGACCGTGCAATATCCAGCATATATGGAGAGGCATCAAGTCCGGTTACATCAAATCCTGATCGGTAAAAAAGAAGGAGATGATTTCCTGTGCCGCAGCCAATATCTAGGATTCTCTCTCCTTTTTGAGGCCTTAAAAGGCGCAGAATAAGTTCGCTGCTTAATCTATCAAGCAGAATTCCTTCAGGGGATTTTTGCCATGCTTCATAGAGCCTGGCTAAATTTTGATCAAATACATGCCCCATGAATCAGCCTCACTGTTGGCATTCCTCTTGGCTCAAAGATGGAATTTCAGATTACTTTCTATTACTCATTGCCCTTGAAACTTCTCCATATGCCTTACAGCTATTACTATCACCCAATTTGCAGCTTTTCTGAAAGTCATTCTTTGCCATATCAAACAACCCCTTGGCCTTGTAGGCCATTCCTCTGGTGTGATAAGCTGTGGCCATATCTGGGTCCAGGAGAAGGGCTTGATTACAATCCTGAATCGCACGGTCAAAAAGGCCTTTCTGAAAGTAAGCCCATCCTCTATTATTGTATGCCTCGGCATAACCTGGATCCAATGCAATTACCTTATTACAATCATCGATTGCCTTATCATGCTCACCCATTTTAATATAGATAATTCCCCTGTTAAAATAAGACCTTGGCTCTTCTGGCTTAAGCATAATAGCCTTAGTATATGCCTCTGCGGCTCCCATTAGGTCTCCTTCTTGATGTCTCTCATAGCCCGTAATAAACCACTCTGCAAAAGTATTTGACCTCTTATACTTTTTTTGTGTTGGATCTATGTTTATTTCTTTTTTGTTTATTGGCCCCAGGCGTACAAAAAATAGGTAGTTAACGAAAACAACCAGAGCAAATAATCCTA
>JAPVWE010000366.1 GCA_028572035.1 Desulfobacteraceae bacterium
ACCGCTCGGCTGAGCGCCTCGGCTGAGCTCGTCGCAGGCTCGCCGCAAGCCCTAACCGTTAATGAAATAGGGCATAAACCCTTTGTATTCTATAAGTTAGGTCGATTTGCCTTTTTTGTCAAGGAGGGCTATAGTGAAAAATTAGACCTTTCTGTTGTGAAGAGATGATAGATTCTATCAACCGGATTTCTGGCAACATTGTGGACATAGTAAAGAGGGATATCTCTCCTGGAGCAGTGGAGATCTCTGATGGAAGAATATCGAGGATCACTGCCGAGCACGGGGTGTATCCAACCTATATCATACCTGGATTCATTGACTCCCATATTCATGTAGAAAGTAGTATGCTTACCCCAACGGAGTTTGCAAGGGTGTCTGTAACTCATGGAACAGTGGGAGCCATTTGCGACCCACATGAGATTGCCAATGTAATGGGCATAGACGGGGTCAGGTATATGATGGAAGATGGCGCTTCTGTGCCATTTAAGTTCTTCTGGGGAGCTCCCTCCTGCGTGCCTGCTACCACTTTTGAGACTGCTGGGGCAAGGATAGATCCCGGCCAAGTTGAAGTACTTCTAAAGATGGATAGGGTTCAGTGCCTCAGCGAGATGATGAATGTCCCGGGAGTCTTACATAACGATGCAGATGTTATTGCTAAGATAAATCTGGCAAAATCTTACGGGAAGGTGATTGATGGCCATGCCCCTGGTCTCAGAGGAGAGGAATTAGCAAGATACATCCACTCCGGAATCTCAACAGATCACGAGTGTTTTTCTAAATCTGAGTCCCTTGAGAAGATACAATCAGGCATGAAGATTCAGATAAGGGAGGGTTCAGCTGCTAAAAATTTTGATGAATTGATTCCCATAGCAAAGGAGCATACCGACAGTTGCATGTTTTGCAGCGATGACAAACATCCAGATGATTTAAACATGGGTCATATCAATCTCATGGTAAAAAGGGCCATTCACAAGGGGATTGATACGATTGATGTTTTGAGAATAGCATCTTTTAATCCTGTTAAACATTACGGCTTAGACGTAGGTCTGTTGCAACAAGGTGATCCGGCTGATTTCTTGGTAATTGATAATTTCTTCAACCTTGCTATCTTAAAGACCGTTATCAATGGCAGGCTCGTTGCTAAAGATGGAAATACATTACTTAGAGAGACACCTAAGAGGATAGTCAACAATTTTAACACCAAGGAAAAGGATGTTCATGGTTTTGCCCTTAAACACAAAAAGGGAGAGATACATGTAATCGGGGCAGTTGATGGTCAGTTAGTCACTAACCGGGTGTTAGAAAAGCCAAGAGTGGTTGATAATTTCATTGTTTCAGATCCTGAAAGAGATATCCTAAAAATAGCTGTTATCAACAGATATAAGGATTCGCCGCCATCAATAGGTTTTGTAAGAAACTTTGGTCTCAAGAAAGGGGCCATAGGATCAAGTGTAGCTCATGATTCTCACAATATTGTCTCGGTCGGCGTAGATGATATCGATATTTGCAGGGCGGTAAACACTATCATCAAAGAAAAGGGAGGG
>JAPVWE010000367.1 GCA_028572035.1 Desulfobacteraceae bacterium
GGCACACTTCAAAAAGGAAATTAGAAGGCTTGGTGCAGAGAGAAATTCAGATGACAGAGCCAGATTTTCTTAAGGATCTAAGGAGATGCGAGCTCTGTGAACATAAGTGCAGGGTAAATAGGCTGGAAGGAGAAACAGGGGTTTGCAGGGTAACAATGCCAACTATTGCTTCTGCTACTTTGCACCCAGCACCGCCAGAAAGCTACACCGTGTTTATGGCTGGCTGCAACTTCAAGTGCTTGAACTGCCAAAACTGGACAATATCCCAATACCCGGACAATGGATACAACCAGAGAGGATATGAAGATCCAAGAGAACTGGCTGAGGAGTGCGTAGATAGGCTAGGCTCTCTTTCAGCTAAACGGATGGGAGCTGATAGAATATTCTTTTCAGGCGGGGAGCCAACCATTCACCTGCCGTATATTGAAAAGGTGGTTGAAGAGGCAAGGAAGACAGAACCAGATACCAGGGTAAATTTTGACACCAATGGATATATGACCGAGGCGAGTCTGGAAAGGATACTGGCTTTTACCACATCCATTACATATGACTTAAAGGCATATAATGACGAGGTTTACCTGGCCTTGACAGGGGCGTCTTCCAAACCAGTTCTAAGGAATGCTGAATATATCGGAAGACATGCAAAAGACAAGCTCTGGGAGTACAGAATCCTTGTGGTACCGAGAATAAATGAGGATGAGATAAAACCCTTAACAGAATTCATAGCGGACATGGATCCCTCTTTGCCTGTATGTTTTCTGGCCTTCAGGCCAAACTTTGCCCTTGAGAATCACCCCGGTGCAAGCAGAAGCCTTATGGACAGGTGCGTAGGTATTGCAAAGGATTCCGGCCTGGAAAATGCTTACTGGTCCGGGCATACCGGCATTGCGGGAATGGTCATGAATTTAGAAAGTGAAATTAAAGAAAGATATTCATCAGAAGGTGCCCGGCTTGCCGGGTCATATGCCCTTTGTGCAGGTTGTCAAACCCTTCCCAGGGGTTGTGAAACCTGCGTCTCAAATCAGACATGCGGGATTAAGAAGTATATTCCCAAGAAAGTAACGTAGAAGATAGAGTGTAATGAAGGGAAAACTGGTGCCTGAAGCTCAGTGCTTTTGAATCGGTCGTGCAATCTACCGAAATTGCTGGACAACATTTGGAAAAAAACTTATCATGTTTCTGTATTTGAGCGTCAAAGGATTTTATAACGCAAGAGGAGGTCTATATGCCCACATACGAGTTCATCTGTGAAAAATGCAAAAAGCCCTTTACCCTAACTATAAAAGTGTCGGAATATGAAAAGAAAAAATTCCAGTGCCCAAAATGCAAAAGCAGCAAAGTGAAGCAGCAGATTACCTCCTTTGAGACCATAACCTCCAAAAAGAGTTAGAGGCGGGCGTAGAAAATCTGCACTCCCAAGTGACAGATCACTTCCATCAAGAATCGGCAGAGGACCCCGGGCGTGAGCCCGGGGGTGAATGCCTTAGAATGTATATCACGCGTCCTTGAAGTCTTTTCTTCGG
>JAPVWE010000368.1 GCA_028572035.1 Desulfobacteraceae bacterium
CTCCCGGAAGACATTTGCCGGTTGATTGAAGCTGACTGGGAGGATTATAGGATCGTGCGTCTGGCTAACAGTGATAACCTTACAGCAGCCATGGATAAGATCCTTGCAGCCGGCAACTATTATAAGATCCTTAAGTCTGGCGAGCAATTTACAGTAGGTGGGGATATAGATATTTCCATAGCGGGTGACTGGGTTATTATTCCACATAGAGGTAAGAGAGATATCACCGATAAGATAGCAGTAGTTAACCTTATCAATAATCCCTCCGAAAGGACTCCGGGGATGGTGAGGGCATACCTCGAGAAATTAGGGATAAAGGTAATTGACTATCCGGGTTTTCCTGCTCTTGCTCCTGTGAAAGAGGGTGTGCCCACTCAAAAGAAGATAACAATTGAAGAAAATACGGATTTCCCTTTACCAACTCTCCTATTAAACCTTACCGGACAGCCCTTCTCCAGTCAGGTAAGGATTCCCGTCTATAAAGGAGGAGGCTCTGGATTTGATCTAATCATTAATGGAGATCTATTCTTTAGCAGGAAGGGCAAAGACTGCATCATAGATTTTACAGGTCTGCCGCCTGATATTGTATCTTTGCTCAGAAAGCACCAATTTTTTGTCCTCTCTCTTGCCGGGGAGAAAGATCTAAACAGGATGACAGAGCGAATACTTGACTTCCTTGGGCTACCATTTGACTCTAGGCCACATCGCTTTTTGGCCGCAGCCAGGGATGATACAAGAAACATAACGCTTACCATTCCAGGGATCAGCTTTCATGACCAGGAAGGAAAAAAGATCCTGGCAACGGACAAGAAGATGCCACAAGAGATTGTGTCATTCCTGTATCAAAAGGGATATAATCTCCTTGAGTTAAGCCAACAGGAAAGTCAATAACCAGCCGTCTTTAATCTCTGCCCAGTACAGCCGCCTTCTTCGAGCGTCCTGCCGAATCGGGAGAACGGGCGAGAGGACCTTCTTTGGACCATCCCACTATAGCGTGAAGGCTTAGGGTATTACTGAAAAAGTCTTACCTGATATTCTTTCTAATACCATTTTCCTACCCATTCCATCCATTAAAATACGAACAAAAAACATACTATTTCCGTATTGTGTTTCTCTGTAGGCCTTAGCTATAAATAAGGGCACAAAAGATAATTCCTGAAGAAATACCAAACAGTAAGACATTGCACATTAGGAGGAAACCATGAAAGAAAAAAGAAGATTAGAAAGATTCGACCTTGAACTACCCACCACAATCGAATTAGTGACTTCAGATCAAGAAAAAAGCCTGCTCAATCTCCCGACAACCAACATATGCTCAGGCGGGGCATACTTCCATACCACCCAGCCGCTCCCCAAGGGTACCCAGGTCAAAATAGACTTGGTTCTCCCGCTTGACAAGCTGAGAAAACTCAAAGATGAGCATAAACAGGCTTATATAAAGGTGACCGGTACCGTTTTGAGATCTGAATCAGAAGGGATGGCTATGTCTTTTGATGAAGATTATCAACTTGTGGGG
>JAPVWE010000369.1 GCA_028572035.1 Desulfobacteraceae bacterium
AAGAACTAAAAAACCCTTTCAGCAGGAAAGCTGAAAGGGTCTTGTTTCATGCTGAAAGTAGATAAAATCACCTCATAGGTTCTCTACCATCCCCGGAGAGAATCCATAAACAATTATCGTTAAAATGTATTGGGTAACTTAAGTGTTGCGGTTGATATACTTTCATTCTTCTTCTTCCCCAATTTTCTTTAGATGTAATTATAGTGTTCTTGAGAAGAATAAGCAAGATAAAAATGATAGAGATTTTCGTAATAGTTCACCGCAGAGTCGCAGAGGACGCAAAGAGAACGATTATTTTTCTTTCTGCTGACCCCGGTTAAATAGACTTCGTATTTCACGGGCAGGGACGGCAGAAAGAAAAAAACTCTCGTTTTAAAGCTCATGTGATACTAAGATGATGATGGATATCAATAAATTAAGCAGTAGAATCATCGGAGCGGCTATAGTACATATAACTTTACAAAGTATGTGATCAGATGTTCTATTTTGATGAGCTCTACGTGCTCCACATAACCGACTGGCTGATCGGCCAAGTTGCATAAAAGCTTTATGAACTGACTGAGGAGGAAATCAAAAGCATCGAGTGGAGGGTTTTTATGGATAAAGAGACGGTTCTCTGCCAAAAAAAAGAATCTATAGTAATGATAACCCTTAACAGGCCGGATTCAAAGAACGCCATCAACACTCAAATGGTGGCTGAGTTAGAATATATCCGGAATGAGATCTCCAGTGATAATGATATCAGAGTCGTGATTATTACAGGAAAAGAAACATTTTGCACGGGAACTGATACAGAAGAGTTTTCTTTACCAGATAATAAGGCAGAAGTTATACAACAGCTGTCTATCTCTTCCATTGTTGCTGGACTAGACCGGCCGACCATCGCTGCCATTAATGGCGAAGCATTTGGACAGGGCCTGGAATTGGCCTTGGCTTGTGATTTAAGGATTTGTACTGAAACCGCCCGATTCGCAATGAACCATATGGCCTATGGAAATATCCCCTGGGATGGAGGGACTCAACGCCTGTCACGTTTGGTGGGCAGAGGTAAGGCCATAGAAATGATCCTTACCGGAGACGTTATCGATGCCCGGGAGGCCCATCGGATTGGTTTAGTTAACAAAGTTGTCCCTCCTCAAGAGCTTTTGGCAGTGGTTATGGATATGGCAAAGGAGATAGCATCCAAGGGGCCGATCGCCTTAAGGTATGCCAAAGAAGCAGTACACAAAGGAATGGATCTTACCCTGGAACAGGGACTGCGCCTGGAGGCCGATCTCTATTTTTTATTGCATACGACCAGAGATCGTACAGAGGGCATCAGGGCCTTTCAGGAGAAGAGATCTCCTCAGTTTGAAGGAAGGTAAAAGGAGTGACTAAAGTGAGCTAAAGTGACTAAAGTGGTTGATTTCAGAAGGTAACTCTAGTTCATTTTAGGCCTGCCCGCAACGCTCGCGCTTGCGAGGCGGGCGGGCACTTGAAACTTTAGTCACTTAAGACAGAGTACCTTT